>JANNRO010000129.1:0-12519 GCA_031401505.1 Planctomycetia bacterium | reverse complement strand
CGAACCGCTACCGGGCCGTCCCCATCACGGCGGCGGCCAGATCGGGGTGGTCGACTCCGTCATCGACGGTTCGTTCCTGTTCGCGGGCATCAGCGAGGGGGTCGTCTACTCATTGGAGGCGGTGGGTGGCCGGGGCGCTCGTTCCGTGGAGGTTTCCGGTATCACGCTCCATCGGTCGGGCGTCACGCACGTGACGCTCGAACTGCTTGCCCCGGGAAGCGTGGAGATCCGCCTCGTCGACGAAACCGGCGCCGTGATCCGCGGAGCCCGCATCACGATCGACGGTCGCCCGTACGACACCGCGATCGAGCCGACCGGCGATGACGTCGCGTATCGCTTCACCGAGTTGACGCCGGGCAGGCACCGCATCCACGTGGAGTCCTCGCTGGGTCCTCCACAGGACTTCACGATCGACGTCGTCGCCGGCGTCAATGCGCTGCCCGTCAAGGTGGACGCCGGCGTCCGGGTCGACGGCTTCGTGATCGACAAGAAGGGTCTCGGCGTCGAAGGAGCGCTCGTGACCATCGAGCGCGACGGCGCGAGCGGTGGGGCGGCCGACGCACGAACGACGCGGACTCGGCCCGGCGGGGAGTTCGCGTTCGGAAGCCTGACGGTCGGCGCCTGGCGCGTGTCGGCCAGCGCCGTTGGCTCGGCGACGGTCGAGGACGTCACGGTGGACGCGCCGCGACGGGGCGTGAGATTGACGCTCGCGACCCTCGGGAGCGCCCGCATCCAGTTGACTCGGGAGGCGGGCGGACCCGTGGAGGGAGACTTCGAAATCCGACGGTCGCGCGCCGACGGTGACGTGATCCACGGAAGCGGAACGCTGAAGAATGGGGTCGTGACGATCGAGGGCTTCGACGGCCGACCCGAGACGCTCGAAATCTCCGTCGCGGGGTACTCGCCGGTCGTGAAGGAAGTTCGTGTTCCGCCGGAGGGCGAGACCGATCTCGGGGCGGTCGTCATGCGGACGGGACATCGAATCGAGGGCCTGCTGGTGGGGGCCGACGGCGTCGGCATCCAGGGCGCGTTCGTGCTGGTGGGTCACCTCGGGCGCGTGGTCTCCGATCGCAACGGGAAGTGGAGCTTCCCCGGCGTGCCGACGGGGCCGATCTCGATCCTCGTGGTGTCCGAGTTTCATTTGAAGAAGACGCTCGAGCTCGAATCAACGACGTCGGCGCCGTTGCGTATCGAACTCTCGTCGGGGGCCCACGTGGCGGGGACCGTCGTCGGCTCCGACGGGAAGGGACTCGGCGGCTTGCCGATCGCGTTCGTGCCGCTCGACGGCGAGAAGCCGGGCGAAATCACCGAAAGGCTCCGGACCGACGAAGACGGGACCTTCGAAGTACGCATCCCTCCCGGTCGGTACAAGATCGAGGCAAAGGAGGACGGCGACGCCGTCGCCGTGCTTCTGGCCGACGTGTTGTTGACCGACGGAGACCGGCAAGCGCCCACGCTCGTGTACCGGGCGAAGTAACTTCGAACTGTCGGGACGAAAGCGTGCCCCGCCGGCATCCAAGGACGAGGGACCCCTCGCGACGCCCGCGCTTTCATGAACACCACACGCGCCATCGAACTCCTCGCCGCGTGCGCGTGGCTCTCGGGTTGCGGCGGGGGCGGCGGCAGCTACCCGATCGACGACACGCCCCGATACGCCGCCCAGTTCCTCTCGGATGACGTGCGACTCGATTCCGACTCGTTCCCCGGCGAGTTTCCGAGTCTGGCTCCGCGGATCGCTCGCGACGCCGACTCCGTTTCCGTCGTCTGGTCGGACACCCGGACCGTCACGTCGTCGATCTACCTGCGGCACTCGTTCGACGGCGGCGTCAGCTGGCCGCTCTCCGACGTACGCGTCGATCACAAGCCCGCGCCGGGGTCCGACTCCACGCGCCCGCGGCTCGCGGTCGTCGGCGATCTCGTGTTCGTCGTCTGGGAGGACTTCCGCAACGGCCGCTCCGACATCTACTTCAACCGCTCGGTCGACGGTGGCTCGACCTGGCTGGACGTCGACCGACGCCTCGACACCGACTTCCCGGGCGAGTCGTCGTCCGTCACGCCGGTCATCGCGACCGACGGCCTGCACGTCGTCGTCGCGTGGTCCGACGAGCGCGACCTGCGCGCCGACCTCTACACGAATCGAAGCCGCGACGGGGGCGTCACGTGGGAGCCGACCGACGTGCGCATCGACACCGACGCCGCGGGCGCTTCGGCGAGCGTCGCGCCCGAGATCGCGCTCTCGGGGGTGTCGGTCGTCGTCGTGTGGGCGGACGGTCGCGTCCAATTCACCGACATCCGCATGAACCGCAGCGACGACTTCGGCGCGAGCTGGCTCGCGTTCGATCGTCGGCTCGACTCCGACGCCGAGGGCGTGTCGCCCTCGTCCAATCCACGCATCGCCGCCGAGGGTTCGAGTTTCGTCGTCGTCTTCGAGGACGGTCGCTCGGGCTCCTCCGACATCCGGTTCAATCGCTCGCTCGACGGCGGCCAGAGTTGGCTCAACCACGACGTGCGCCTCGACACCGACGTCCCGGGCTTCGGGGCCTCGATCGCACCCGCGATCGCGATCGCCTTCGGTTCCGTCTATGTCGCGTGGCAGGACGGCCGCAACGGCCTGCTCGACGTGCGGTTCAATCGATCGAACGACGCGGGCGCGTCGTGGCTCTCGACGGATCGGCGGCTGGACGAGGGCATCGCCGGGACTGCGCCATCGCAGGCCGTCGACGTCTGCGCCTCGGGAAACAACGTCTTCGTCGCATGGCAGGACGGTCGCATCGGCTTGGCCGACATCTACGTCCAGGCATCGATCGACCGAGGAACCACGTTCATGCCGCACGAGCGACGGGTCGACACCGACGCCGCGGGAGTCGGGGCGTCGGTGTTCCCGCGGATTGCATGCTTCGGGGCGTCGGTGTCGATCGTCTGGCAGGACGAGCGCGACGGCGCGGCCGACATCCGGTTCTCGCGCTCGCCGTAGGCTGGGTAGGGGCCCTCGCGACTCGGGCGTCGCGATCGATTCGCGCACGGGGCCCGCGTCCGACGCCAGATGGCCACTCGAGGCATCGGTTCCTCAGCGGACCGGGCGTCGCTTCCGTACGAACACCGCCGCGACCAGGAGACCGATGCCGACGACGTACCCGACGTAGCCGTTCGTGTACCTCGACACGACGACACCCACGACGAGCGCAGGCACGCTCGCGAGCATCATGCGCTCGAGTCCCGGTCGGGTTCCGGTCCAGAATCGGAGAAAGCGTCGGTTCTCGATCGGGGGCACCGGGGGCATCGGGGGGGGGACGGCGGGGCGTGTCGCGGGGGGCGTAGGGAGAGACGTCACGGAGGAAGGGTCGCGCCGCGCGGGAACGCGTCAAGGCGGGGACGTGCGTTCGCCCCTTGTTCGATCGGGAAGCGTCGATGCCCGACCGATGGCACCAAGGTATGAACGCCGCGTCGTCGGCGTTCGCTGTTCGTATGGATTTCGCCTTCCGATGTCTCGAACCGACGTTCCCGAACTGTCCACCACCCCCGAGCGGATTCACGCCCTGCTCGCGACTCCGCTGGGCCGAGCGCTGAAGGCGACGCTGCTCGGCGCGCTGGCGTTCCTCGTGCTCTCGCTCGTGGTGCGTCAGGCGCGGGCCGCGGTTCATCGCATCGTCGCGTATCGGATCGACGCGACCGACGTGTCGTTCGTCGATCTGCCCTCCTTCGTCGATGAGCGCATGCGTGCGGGCCTGCTGTCGGCGGTGACCGAGTTCTGGCCCGACGACGTGGCGAAACTGCCTGCGCTCTACGACGCCAATCTCGATCGCCGCCTGCGCGAGCTCCTCTCGGCGCATCCGATGCTCCGCGAGATCGAGGACGTCGACGTGCGTTACCCCTCCGACGTGCGCGTGCGGGCCTCGATCCGCGCGCCCCAGGCCCGCTTCCACGCGCGCGTGGGCACCGATCGCGCGGGCCGCTCGGTGTTCGTCGACGTGCCGGTCGACGAGGAGGCCTTCGTCCTCGATCCCGACACGTACGGACCGATGCTCGCCGATCGTCACATCGTCATGGTGACCGGCGTCGAGGCGCTGTGTCCCGCCGTCGGGCGACGTTGGTCGGATCGGCTCGAACAGGTGGCCGAGGGGCTCGCCGCGGCGCGCGTCGCGAATCTCCTGAACGAGGAACTGACGATTCCCGGAGCGCCCCGGGTCAAGGGCGTCGACGTCGCGGCCTTCCCTGCCGCGCCGAAGGATCGCCGGCGCGGCGAGGTCGTGCTGACGCTCTCGGACGGGCGCCGCGTCCAGTGGGGGAGGACGGAGCGCGATCTCGTCGGCGTCGTGCGCGAGGACGGCTACGACGCCAAGCGCGATCGCCTCGTCGACCTGATCGAAGCGCGGGGTACCGCCGATCGCCGCGAACTCGACGTGCGGTTCCCGCCGTCGACCCGCGCGGGTTCCTGATCGGGGTCGCGTCGATGCGCGATGCGTCGATCGCCGTCTTCGTCGTCGGGCTCGCCGGCATCGCGGCAGCGGCGTCGGACGCCGGTCCCGTCGCGATTTCGAGCGCGGCGGCGCTCAGTTGCGCGTACGCCGCGTTTCATTGGTTGACGACGCTCGGCTCGACGCGAGGAGCGGCGCTCGGTCATGTGGTCGCGACGGTCGCGGTGGCCGCGCCGTTCGCGTGGGCGCTCGAACTCGCCGAGCCGAGCGGATTCTCGTGGCCGCTCCCGGCGCTCGCGGTCGCAGCGGGCGTCGCCTCGCTCGCGGCCCGCGGCGGGGAGACGCTTCGCCGATCGTTGGTCGTCGTCGTCGGAGTCGCGTTCCTCTCGGTCCCGTTGTTCGACTCGTTGGCGATCGACGGGGCACCCGACTGGCTCCGACTGCCCACGAGGCCGCTGGCAGGCGTCGTCGAATCCTCGGAGCCGACGCGCCCGATCGTGCGCACCGCGCCCGAGAGCCCCGTCGACGCGTTTCGTCCGGGGGCGCTGGTTCCCCGGTCCGTCGCCGATGCGCACGGCTTTCGAACGCCGCTCGTGGACGCGCCGTGGGTCGGTGTGCCGGCCGGCGTCCCCGGCGCGATCGCGGCGGGATCCATCCTCGTGCGCACGCTCGTACCCGGCACGCCCGGGACGCCCGGCGCACCAGCCACGCGTCGGCGCGTCGAGGGACGCTTCGTCGTCGTGGCGGCTTCCGACCTCCCGCGGGACGCGCGCGATCTCGACGGAACCGACGTCGTGTTGCTGCTCGGTCCGTTGGCCTCCGATCCGGAAGGTGCCCGGGCACTCGTGTCGTTCGTGCGTCGGGGCGGGCTGCTCGCGGGTCCCGCGCTGCCCACTTCGTTCGGCGTCGATCTCGAGCGTGCACTCGGCGCCGCGCTCCCGATCGACGACGGCCTGCGAGGAGTTCGGACTCTCGGCGCCGGGCAGGTCGTCCGCGTCACGAAGGCCGAGGGGCTGGACGCCGTCGTCGTGGCGGGACTCGCCGAGCCTTCGTTCGCGACCGTGTTCGATCGTGCGCTCGCGACTTCGATCGGTCTTTCAAACTCGTGGCCGGCCGAGTCCGTCCGACCGATCGCGCACCGACTCCCCCCTCGATCGTTCTGGCTGCTGGCTGCGTTCGCGCTGGCGGCGATCGCCGCGTCCCGCTTCTCCTCGACCGTCGGAGTCGTCGCTTCGGTCGCGTTGTCGGGAATCGCGATCGCCGCGCTCTCGCTCCTCGACCCGACGCCGCCGGACGCGCGCGCCGAGGCGTTCGCCCTCGATCTCGGAGGGCCCGGCGGCCGTCGCCTCGAGGTACTTCGGATCGTCGCCGGTCCGCAAGGCTGGCGGACGACGAGCCCGATCCGCTCCGACGACGGTGTGCGAGTCTTCGGATTCCGTGTGGAACGCCTACCGACAGGCCCGGCCCTCGTCCTCTCGGCGAACGGCATCGGGTGGATCGTTAAGGACGGGGTCGGCAGCGGGGAGACCGGGGGCCTCGAGCCGCTTTCGGAGGTGCCCGAATGGTCGCTTTCGCTTCTGCGCAAGGGGCGTGGCCGCGCTTCGGACGTCCGTATTTTCGGGGGTGAGCCGCCCTTCCGAGGCGAGATTCCGACCGGCATCGCGCGGCCTGCGGGGGTCCGCACCGTCGTGCTTCTCCCGGGGCGTCCCTGACGCGCCTTGACCAAGGCCTCGAAGCGGCTACCTTTGCCCCTTCGGTCCCGGATTCGGGCCCGAAATGTGGGGTGGCCCAGGGCCCCCCGAGTTTGCGCCCCGGTTCCACGGCGCACCGACCCGCGCGTAGCGCACGGGGCGGCGTGCCCGGCAAGAGATCGACGGACATGACCACGACGTTCGCAGTCACCAAGCGCCAGACTTCCGCCTGGCATGTGATCGACGCCTCCAACGAGGTGCTCGGGCGCATGGCCTCGCGGGTCTCTCAACTCCTGCAGGGCAAGCACAAGCCCGAGTGGACGCCGCACGCCGACGTCGGCGATTTCGTGGTCGTCATCAATGCCGGAAAAATCCAGGTGACGGGGCGCAAGGCCGAAGACAAGCACTACCGCTACTACACGGGGCATGTCGGCGGACTCGTGACGACGTACTACCCGCGCATGCTCGAGAAGCGGCCGACCGACATCATCAAACTGGCCGTCAAGCGCATGCTGCCCAAGACCGACCTCGGTCGCCACATGCTGACGAAATTGAAGATCTTCGCGGGCCCGACGCACACGCACCACGCGCAGAATCCGAAAGTTCTCGAACTCGGCACGTCGCGCAAGGCGCGCGAGACGACCAAGAAGAACAAGAAGAAGTAACTCGGCGATCGTCGGACCCGAAACCCGCCGCCGATTTCCACGAAGACATTCATCCCAAGCGCTCGAAGCACCCGAATCTCCCGAGACGAAACGAAGACACCATGGCAGCAGCCGCGAACATCATCTGGGGTACGGGGCGTCGCAAGACCGCGGTCGCGCGCGTCCGGCTCGTGCCGGGCAAGGGACTGATCCAGGTCAACGACCTTCCCTACGACAAGTACTTCAAGACGAAGGACCAGCGCGTCTCCGTCGAGCAGCCGCTCGTGGCGCTCGAGGTGCGTGAGAAGTTCGACGTACTCGCTCGCGTCCACGGCGGCGGTCCCCAGGGTCAGGCCGATGCAGTGCGCCACGGGTTGTCCCGCGCGCTCTCGAAGAACGACGAGACCGTCGCGCCCAAGCTGCGCGAGGCGGGCTTCCTGACGCGCGATTCGAGGCGCAAGGAACGCAAGAAGTACGGGCAGCGTGGGGCCCGGGCTCGCTTCCAGTTCTCTAAACGCTGAGCAAGGTCGACGGCGCGGACCGGGCTGCGTCGCTACGGCGCTCGTGGCCGCAGCAGGCCACGTCGCGCCTAGGCTCCTTGCGCGGTCCTGCGCCGGCGACCTTGCGGCTCCCGGCGGCTAGGCCGATAGGCGGGCAGAGAGCCGCGTAGGACGCAGAGCGGAGCCGGGTCAATCCGAGACGGAAGAAGCAGCGCGAAACGGGGAAGGAGCGGCGGGGGTAGGATGCGCGGGAGCGCAGTACCGGAGAGCCGATGTCGGACGTCGTCGCCAGCAAGCTTGCGGCACTCGAGCGAAACGTACGCTCGGTGCTGCTCGGGAAACCGGAAGTCGTCAGGCGGGTGCTGACCGGCCTGTTGGCGGCCGGTCACGTGCTGTTGGAAGACGTACCGGGGGTGGGGAAGACGGTGCTAGCCAAGGCGCTCGCGAAGTCGATCGATTGCCAGTTTCGACGCATCCAGTTCACGCCCGACCTGCTGCCCAGCGACATCCTGGGCGTGTCGGTCTATGACGCCAAGACGACCGATTTCCTGTTCAAGCCGGGTCCGGTCTTCACGAACGTGCTGCTCGCCGACGAGATCAATCGCGCGACCCCGCGCACCCAGTCGGCGTTGCTCGAGGCCATGAACGAGGGACAGGCGAGCGTCGATCGCGAGACGCACAAACTCCCGTCGCCCTTCTTCGTCGTCGCCACCCAGAACCCGTACGAGTTCGAGGGCACGTATCCGCTTCCCGAGAGCCAGCTCGACCGGTTTCTGCTGAAGGTGCGCATCGGCTACCCGTCCACCGCCGACGAGAAGGCGATCCTCCTGGCGCAGCAGGATCACCATCCGCTCGACGACATCCGCCCGGTCGTCACCGGCGCCGAGATTCTCGAACTTCAGGCTGCCGTTCGTGCCGTGAGGGTCGAGACGTCGGTGCTCGACTACCTCCTCGCCGTCATCCGAGCGACCCGCGAGACGAAGGAACTCTCGATCGGCGCGAGCCCCCGAGGCGCGTTGGCGCTCCACCGCGCCTCGCAGGCCCATGCGCTCCTCTGCGGGCGGGACTTCGTGACGCCCGACGACGTCAAGAGCCTCGCCGTCGCGGTACTCGCGCACCGCGTGATCGCGGCGGGCTACGGCGTCGAAGGAGCGGGTGACGCACGCGAGCGAATCATCGCCGACATGCTCGAGACCCTCGAGGTGCCGCTTTGACGTCGGGCAACTCGCCCGCACCGATCCCCGATCCGCGGCAGGAGCCGCCCGGGGGCGATGTCGGCTCGGTGTGGACGTCGGAACGACCCGCCGTCGCCGGACTCGCTTCCCGTCGGCCGATCCTGACGCTCTTCGTCGTGAGCCTGTGCCTCGTGTTCGTGCCCCTGCTCTTCGCCGTGTTCGGCGACGCGTTGATTCGGACATTCTTCGAGAGCCCCATCCGCGTCCTCGGCCCGATCGTCGTGCTCGTACCGTTCTATTTCTTCGTCGCAGCGATCATGGGCCGCAGGCGCCCGCAATGACCACGCATTCGTTGCTTCGAGTGTCCGCGATGGCGGCGATCCTCGTCGCGACCCTCACCGCGTGTCCCGGTTGTGGCGACGGCGAAGCCCTGGAGCCGCGTGCATCGCTCCCCCCGTCACCCGAGGTCTCGATCGCCGTCGCGCGGGCGGCAGAGGCCGTGTGGAAGACGATCGACGACTACGACGCGAAGGCGTTCGCCGCGCTCTCGGTCGAGCCCGCGGACAAGACGTTCCGTGCGCTCGAGGCCAAGGACGTCGAATCGTTCGTGAAGGAACTCCATCAGAAGTACGGCGCTCGCGCGCATCGACTCTTCCCCGGCGTCGCGCCGACGACGTCGAGCGAATCGTCGACGGTGTACATGATGGTCGGCGATCTCGAGGACGCCGTCGCCCTGACGTTCGTGCGCATTTCGGGCGCGTGGAAACTCTCCTCCATCGCCAACGCCGACCCCACCTCCATCGGTCCCGAAGCGAAGTAGCCGCCCCGCACGCTCTCAGGGGCGATCAGCGCTTGGCGGGTTGCGGCTTGCGTTTGACCGTTGCCGGTGAGGCTTTCGAATTCGCGCTCGTCTTCGCCTTCCCCTTCGATGACGCCTTCTTTGCAACCCGTACCGCCGCCTTCGGCTTGGCCGGGCCGCCGCGTGCCGCCATCGCTGCATGCGCCGCCGCGATCCGGGCGACGGGCACCCGGTAGGGCGAGCACGACACGTAGTCGAGGTTCGCCCGGTGGCAGAAGTCGATCGACTTCGGGTCGCCACCGTGCTCGCCGCAGATGCCGACCTTCAGATTCTTGCGCGTCTTGCGACCCCGCTCGACCGCCAGGCGGATCAACTCGCCGACGCCGAGTTGGTCGAGGGATTGGAACGGGTCCTCGGGCAGGATGCCCATCTCGACGTACTGGGGCAGGAACGACCCCGCGTCGTCACGGCTGTATCCGAACGTCATCTGCGTCAGGTCGTTGGTCCCGAACGAGAAGAATTCGGCGTCCTGTGCGATCGTCTCGGCGCGCAGCGCCGCTCGCGGCACCTCGATCATCGTGCCGAAGACCAGCGGCAGTTTCACCTTGCCCGACGGGAGCGCCTTTGCGAGCGTCTCTTCGGCGACCCGCTTCAGGAGGTCCCGCAGGATCGTGAACTCCTTCTCGGTCCCGACCAACGGGATCATCACCTCGGGCATCACCGGTCGCTTGGCCTTGATTTCGGCCGCGGCCGCCTCGTAGATCGCCCGGACCTGCATCTCGTAGATCTCGGGGTACGTGATGCCGAGCCGACAGCCGCGGTGGCCGAGCATCGGGTTCATCTCGTGGAGCCGACGCGCGCGGTCGCGCACCAGCGATTCGGCGATCCCGAGGCTCTTCGCGACCGTCGTGATCTGCTCGGGCTCGTGGGGCAGGAACTCGTGCAGCGGGGGGTCGAGCAACCGGATCGTGACCGGCGTCCCCTCCATCGCCTCGAAGATGCCCGCGAAGTCGGCCCGCTGCATGGGCAGGAGCTTCGCGAGCGCCACTTTGCGCGCCTCGAGCGTGTCCGCGAGGATCATCTCGCGTACCGCCGTGATGCGGTCCCCTTCGAAGAACATGTGCTCGGTGCGACAGAGCCCGATGCCCTCCGCGCCGAAGTCACGCGCCACGCGGGCGTCGCGCGGCGTATCCCCGTTGGTGCGCACGCCGAGCCGCTTGATCGTGTTGGCCCACGCGAGGATCTCGCGGAACTCCTTCGTGATTCCGGGCGGGACCGTCGGCACCGTGCCGAGAATCACCTCACCCGCCGTCCCGTCGAGCGAGATCACGTCGCCCTCGCTGACCATGCGCTCGCCGGCGGAGAAACGCCGCGTCGAGAGGTCGATGCGCACCGTGCCGGCACCGGCCACACAGCACTTGCCCATGCCGCGCGCCACCACCGCCGCGTGCGAGGTCATGCCGCCGGTCGCCGTCAGGATGCCCTGGGCCGCATTCATGCCGCCGATGTCTTCGGGGCTCGTCTCGTTGCGCACGAGAATCACCTTCTCGCCCGCGGCCGCCTTCATCTCGGCGTCTTCCGCCGTGAACACGACCTTGCCCGTGACCGCGCCCGGGCTCGCGGGGAGGCCGCGTGCGATCACCGTGCGTGCCGCCGTCGGATCGAACGACGGATGGAGCAGTTGGTCCACCTGCGCCGGCTCGATGCGCGACACCGCCTCTTCCTTGGTGATCAACCCGTCGCGCACCATTTCGAACGCCGCCCGCACGGCGGCCGCGGCGGTCCGCTTTCCGCGCCGCGTCTGCAGCATGTAGAGCTTCCCGTCCTCGATCGTGAACTCGATGTCCTGCATGTCGCGATAGGTCGTCTCGAGGGCCGTGCGGATGCGCAGCAACTCGGCGTATGCGAGCGGACTGCGTTTTTCGAGGTCCTCGATCGGCTCGGGCGTGCGGATGCCCGCGACGACGTCTTCGCCCTGCGCGTTCATCAGGAACTCGCCGTAGAAGACGTTCTCGCCGGTCGACGGATCGCGCGTGAACGCGACCCCCGTGCCCGACGTCGCGCCGAGGTTGCCGAACACCATCGCCTGCACGTTGACTGCAGTCCCGACCAGTCCGGTGATGCCGTTGATCTTCCGGTACTTGACCGCGCGCTCCGACTCCCACGAACCGAAGACGGCGGCGATCGCCTTCTCGAGCTGATCGTAGGGATCCTCGGGAAACGCCGACCCCGTGTGTTTTCGGAAGATCTCGAGGTAGCGCTTGACGACGCTCGCGAGTGATTTCTCGTCCAGCTCCGCGTCGGTCCGCACGCCGGCGAGGCTCCGTTCGTCGGCGAGTACGTGCTCGAAGCCGTCCGACGGCACGCCGCACACGACGTCGCCGAACATCTGGATGAACCGCCGACGCGAGTCGAGCGCGAACCGACGGCTGCCCGACAGCTTCGCGAGCCCGTCGACCGAGGCCGCCGACAGCCCGAGGTTCAATACCGTATCCATCATGCCGGGCATCGAGACCGCCGCGCCCGACCTGACCGAAACCAGCAACGGGCGGTCGGCGTGCCCGAACCCACGACCCAATTCCTTCTCGAGCTTGGCGATCGCCTTCCTAGCGCCCGCCATCACCTCCTTCGGGATCTTCTTCCCCGAGGCGTAAAAGCGCGGGCAGACGGTCGTCGGGATCGTGAACCCGGGCGGCACGGGCAGGCCCGCCTGGCACATCTCCGCGAGGCCCAATCCCTTCCCGCCGAGCACCTGTTTGCCCTCGGCGAAGCCCTCGGCGCGACCGGGACCGAACTCGAAGATGACCTTCATGCTGTCCTTCCTTCTGGGGGCGCAGTCGTCACGGTCGGATGAAAGGGGGCGGCCACCGGGCGCGACAGCCTACCGCAACGGGGTCGATGTTCCGCTCGGTCTGTAACGCATCCACGGTCGGCGGTGGGTACGCTCCGGAGGTGCCGTTGGACGACGACCGCACGCTCTACCGACGCTGGCTCGACGCCCGCGACGCGCGGCGCTTCCGATCGCGGATTCGGCGGTCGTCGAGGCCGCCGTGCGGCGAGTTTGGACGATCCCCGCAGGGCTCGATGTCGAAACACGGGGCGTGCTCGCGGCCGATCAGGTCGGCACGAAACTCCGTCTCGATCGCCGGATCAAGCGGTTTCTTCCTCACATGGGAGGGCGGGAGGCGTTCGACGACGTACGGCGTGTCGGCCACGCTGGCCGGGACTACGCCCATGACGGCGCGATCTGATTGACGAGAACTCGGGTGCGAACGCGATCGCCCCGTTGAGTCGG
>JANNRO010000128.1:0-9454 GCA_031401505.1 Planctomycetia bacterium | reverse complement strand
TCCGAAGCCCTTTACCGGGCGTGGGGGTTCAAGTCCCCCCCTGGGCACCACGAAAACGCACGCTGCGGGGCAATGGCGTGCGGAGTGAGCGAGGTCGCTTCCGCCACCTCGCGCCGCGACCCGCCACGACAAACCGGCACGTTTGTCGGGTCGAAGGTGGCGCCGGAGTGGGCACCAGAATTCGCGCCCTGCGCGGCGCTGCCCCCCGACGTCCACCACGCCATTCGGGGGCGTCGTGCGGGCCGGGCTCGCCGTTGGCTGGCTCGCTGCGCGCGTCGTCATCGTCGCGGGGGAGCCGCGCCCCATCGTCCGCGTCGTCGGTCGGAACCGTCCCGACCGGGGAGGGGGATACCCCCCGAATCGCGGGACTCCGGTACTGCGTAGTTGCTGTGTAGGAACTCGGCTTTTCATTCGCTCATCGACGCAGTTGTCGGCAACGGAGCGCGGCGCCACGTATCGCAGGGTGCGCCACCTACCCCGTGTTTCCGGGCTTTCGAAGCTGTTTCTGTCGCTTGGACGGAAAACGGAGACGGACTCCTCGCCTGGCCCCTCACCGTGCGTGAGCGCGACCGACGACGTGGGGTAGACTCTGAAACGTACAAGTCACGCCGACACCCCCACCATGTCCAACCTCCCGACCTCAAAAGCACGAGACGCCTTCGCCCGGACGCTCGGCCGCGTCGCCCGGACGGGAGAGCCGATCGTGCTCATTCGACGCGGAAAGCGGGTCGCGGCGATCGTCTCGGTCGAGGACTTGGACCGTCTGGCGGCGATGGAAGACGCGGCAGACTCGGCCGACGCCGACGCGGCGGAGCGCGAAGCCGCGGAGTCAGGCGAGCCGCGTGTCCCCTTGGAAACGGTCAAGAAGGCAGCGGGCTTGTAGGCCGATCCGTGGCCTACCGGGTCGAGTTCCTCGCGTCGGCGCGTCGCGAGCTGTCGAAGCTCTCGCCCGAGATTCAGCGGCGCATCCTGCCCCGAATCGAAGCCCTCGCTTCGGACCCTCGCCCCCACGGTGCCCAAGCTCTACAGGGCGGCGAGCGCAAGCGCCTGCGGATTCGCGTCGGCGACTACCGAGTCATCTACCGCATCGAAGACGACGTGCTCATCGTTGTCGTGGTGAAGGTCGGGCATCGTCGGGAAATCTACCGCGATTGATTTGTCATAGCGTTGTGCTACGGCACCGAAACGATCCGCGGCGACGCGCGCTTCGCTGTCTCGACCACCGCCCCCCACCGTCCCGGCGCGCCTCGGACCGTCCTCGTGGTTGGTCGGCCCGCAGCGCGTCGAGTCGGTAGGGGTGGTGATGGAACGGGGCCGTAGGGAGCGGGGGGCGCAGCGCTCTGCGAGAGCCCTGTGCGGAACGGGCTCCTCCTGGCCGATCCACGAGGTCATGCGATCCCTACTGTGGTTCATTGTCCTCGCCGGCCTCGGCTTCCTCCTAGGCCCGCCGATTGGAGGCATCGTCGGATTCGCCATCGACGGAGAGGACCGGCTCTGGTGGTTGGGCGTCCTTGGGGTCATCGCGGCCCTCATCGGGCTGGCCGGGTGGATCGTTTGGCGAGCCGACCGCCGTATGGACGCTGCCCGCAGAGCCTGAGCCAACGACCACTGCAATCCCGTCACACGAGAAGCCGAGGGGCGTATCGATCCTGATCGTGGGACTCATGTTCCTCGGGCGGAACGGTGCGAGGCCCTCCCCCCCACCTGATCTTCGTGAAACATCCCGAGACGCGGAAGGGCGGGCTCCCTTTCCCTCGTCGGGTCCGGATCTCGGCCGCGCATGGCGCGGCGCTCGGATCAGCGGAGGATGAACCGAACCGGCAATGCCTCGACGAGCCGACGTTCGAGGGGTGGGTCGAACCGCCACTGTCGGATCGTCTCGAGCGCCGCCCGATCGAGTTCGACATGACCGCTCGATTGGGTGATGGAGACCTCGCCGACAGAGCCGTCGGCCGCGACGATGACGCGAACATAGGCGACACCCTCGATCCCCGCGTCGCGCAGATGTGCAGGATACGCCGGAATGGGCTTCCAGATGGCTCGAAGGCGCGAGGGTGCCGGGCCCGACGGCACGGGCTGGGCACCTACGATGGGTCGAGACGGTCGGAGGACCACGGGCGACGGCGCGGCTGGTGAATCGGCAACGACCGGGCGCTCGACACGGACCCGCCGCAAGCCGATCGGAGGGACGCCGAGTTCGTCGATCACCATGATCGGTGACTCAGCCGATTCTTCTGCCGGCGCAACGACGTCGGTCTCGACGGGCACCTCGACCGCATCAGGCGGCGCACCGTCGTACGAAACGTACGAAACGGCCTGCGGCTCCCACGATTCATCCGGAGGTCGTTCGACTTCATCCGGGGAAATCGACTCGAATTCCGTCGCGTCGGACGCAAACTCGAACGCCATCGATCCCCGCTCCGTCACCCCGACCAACGCCGGGACGGGCGCGTCCGACCGGTATCCGAGACCGACGGCGACGCCATGGAAGGCGATCGCAATCAGCAGCGGGACGTTCCACCGGCGTTCATCGCGAGGAACGAACCGAACCCGCCAGTGAGTCCGCCGATCCGGAACGCGAACGGTTGCCTGCGGCGCCCGCACGTCGGACGTCGATGACGGGGGGGGTTCCAGATCGAGAAGAGTGTTCACGGTGAAGGAAGAACCGTACCCCAAACTCGGCATTCCGAGAATGATTCGCATAATTCGTCGCGCGACACGACTGTCGGGCAGGCTCCGCGGATCGGGTCGGACTCCCGCGCGGTCAAAAGTCGATTTCCAATCCGAGGAACCAGTGCCTGGGCGCACCCGGGAAGATGCCCTCGGGGGCGCGGCTCGCGATGTACCGTTCATCGAACACATTACGAACAGCGCCCTCGAGTCGGATCGAAGTCCCCGGCACTCGCCATCCCGTCACCAGGTCGACGACCCATCGACCGCCGATGAGCCCACGCGTCCCCTCCGCGTTCGCCGCCCGCGTCTCCGCTTGGTCGGTGTACTGCTCCGACGTGTAGACGGTGTACGCGCCCAGATCGAAGCCGCCGGGTGTCTCGAACCGAAGTCCCACGGACGCGACGCTCACCGGTGCGTACGGGAGGCTGTTGCCCTCGAAGAGTCCGTCGGACGTGACGTTTTCGGTCTTCGTCCAGGTATATGCCGCATCCAACCACAGCCTCGACCTGCACGAGTCGATCGGATCGCAACAGGAAGCGCGGCGCGCGACCGAGAGCAATTCCAAGCTGGCGTCGAACTCGATGCCGTGGATCGCGACCTCGCCGGCGTTGGTGTTCTCCGTGCTCGAGCCGCCCGATTCGTTGTCAGGGACGACGATGTTGGTGAAATCGTTGTAGAAGCCCGTCACGGATGCGTCGAACCAGCTGCAGGGTGAGCTTCGGACACCGAGTTCGTAGTTCCACGAATGCTCGGCCTCGAGTTCGATGTCGTCCCCGTTCGAGTCGATCGCCTGCGACGTGCGAGGAGGCGCGTAGCCGCGATGAACGCCACCGAACAGCGTGTGCTTGCCGATGCGGTACGTGGCCCCCACGCCGGGGATCCACTCAGTCGCGCGGCTCTCGCCTTCGATGTCGACGGCGACGTTCGCGGCCCGCACGATGTGACGCTTCGACTCGAACGTCTCCATCCGGACACCCGCCGTGACTTCGAAACAGTCCGTGATCGGGCAGCGCACCTGGGCCCACGCCGAGATCGCGTCGACGCGACGGATGTCACGATCCCGCAGGACCGGCGCGGAGATGAACGTCGCCCGGTTGTTGCGCTCGTCCACCATCAGCTCGTCGTGATAGCGAGCGCCGACCTCGAACTGGGCCGCCCGCCCCCCGAGCCACCAGTCCACGACGAGACGGGGCTCGATTCCCCACTTCAGGAAGTACCGGTCGCGCGAACCGAAACTCGACCGAAGGAACACCGCCCCTCCATCGACGGTCGGGTCGCCGACGGTCTCCGTCGTGTTTGCGGGTGCCGCGGCGAATCCGGTATTGCGGGCGAAATCCTGCCGATTCCAGTCGCGCGTCGCGTCGCTCACGTACGTGTTGGCGAGCAGCCGGACGCATGACGTGAACTCGTGGCGAAACGTAAGTTGACCGGCGAACCACTCGACGTCGAGCTGGTCGAACGGAGCCAGATTCCGGTACGCGTCCTCGGCGTACAACCCCGTCGTGAGCCCGAGGTAGGTTTGATTCGACTCTTGTCGATACCAATTGACCTTCGCGGTCAGATTCGTCGAGTCGGAGAACGTCCAGCGGGCCTTGACCATCACGTCCTGAAGCTCGAACTCGCTGTCGTCCTTGTACCCGTCGCCGCTCTTGTGGAGGACGGTCGCGAGAACCCCGAGGGGACCCCACGTGCCGCCCGCCTCGGCGTATCCGAGCAGGAAACCGTGCGAGCCGACGAGTGTGCGTACCGAGCCGGCGGTGCACTCCGGAATCTCGGGCGTGACGAGATTGAGCACGCCGCCGACGGTGTGCGGCCCGTACAGAATCTGACCGCTCCCCTTCAACAACTCGATGCGCGCCATTCGCTCGAACGGAGGAACGTAGTACGCGGCGTTCTCGATGTAGGGCGCGAGACCGGCGGGGATGCCGTCTTCGAGGATCAGGATCCGCTCGGATCGATCGGGATTGAGACCGCGAAAGCCGATGTTCGGCGTCAACCCGATCGAGTCCTCGTCGCGGAAGTGCACCCCAGGCTCACCCCGGAGGGCATCCTGGACGCTGATCGGCGCACGAAATCGAATCTCGAAGTCTCGTTCCAACGCGGCGCCCGCGCCCGGGGTTCTTGCGATGACGAGTTCGGGTACGGGCCCGAACAGCGATCGATCGCCGACGACGTCGATTCCCAGGGAGGCTCCGTCGATCGCCGTCGCATCCATCGGCGCCGGACTCGTCGAAGCGTCGATCGAGGCGCCCGGGGTCGGAGGCGGGATTTCGGGTGGAACGACGGGCGTCGTCGGCGTCACGACCGGATTGGGAGCGGAGGGTGCCGGGCTGTCGGCCACCGCGATTGGACGCGTTCCGGCGAGGACGGCGGCTGCGAAGACGAGTGCATGGCGGATACGCATAGGAGTTCGCTTGGAAAGAGAGGTGCGATCGAAGTGCTCGCGAGTGCTCCGCACCCACCAGCGTCACGATTTTGTACTTGAGAATCATTCTCAAAGTCAAACAATTTCTTTAGCAGGCCCAAGGCGCGGCCATGGCAGTGGCGCCAAGTCACGGACCGGGTCGGGGCGCGCCATCGGCGGTTTCGAGGGTGGCTCGCGGACGATCGGCGACGGGAGTTGCACGATTCATCCTGGAAATCGCGCGATCACCCCACGCCATCCGATCTTCCGACCCCGAAGGCTTGAGACGCCGTCACATCGATGAGGGATCGCGTCGCCGGGACGAGCGCGTCGATCGTTCTCGTTCGGCGCGGAAAGCGGGTCGTGGCGATTGCGGGGGTGGAAGACTTGAATCGCCTGGGCGCGGTGGAGAACGCCGCGGACATCGCGGACGTCGATGCCGCCGAAGTCACCGAAGCCGGGATGAAGCGAACCGGCGAAGAGCCGACTCCGTCGGAGCAAGGCCCGATGGCCGCCGGACTCGGGGCAGTCGCTCGTATCGTCCCGCGTCAAACTCGCTCGGCCTTGCGTGCGGGCGTTCGCCCCGCCACGTCGGATCCGAAGACTCCATGCCGTTTGCGACCTCGGCTCGAGGCGCTCGGCGGGAATCTCGGCCCTCCGGACGCGAATGCGATGCCAGGCGCCGAGCAGGTGCGCTTGCGCGTCCGGATCGGGAATGACCGCGTTGGTTCTTTCGTCGAGGACGATGTGCCTGGCGCTGCTCATCGTCGAGATCGGACGAGATGGATTGAGCTGGTTCCCGCTCGACGGCCGCCGATTCCGTTCTCGACAGGATCAGCGCCCGATGCGTCCGCTCCGCCGATCAACGGATAGGATTCCAATCGTGACTCGATCGTCGACCACCGTCCGCGTGCGGCGCCCGGCGCGACACATCGTCGCGATGGGTGGCGGCGGGTTCCTGATGGAGCCCGACAACCCGTTGCTCGACGACTACGTGCTCGATCTCGTCGGACGATCGCGTCCGAAGATCTCGTTCCTCGCGACGGCGAGCGGTGACCACCCGAGCATGATCGAGCGGTTCTATCGGGCGTTCGCCGGCCCACGCGCCGACGCGACGCATCTGCCGCTCTTCGGTCGCGACACGCGCGACGTGCGCCGATACATCCTCTCGCAGGACGTGATCTACGTCGGCGGAGGCAACGTCGTCAACATGATGGCCGTCTGGCGCCTCCATGGCGTGGACGTGATCCTGGAAGAGGCGTGGAAGCGCGGCGTCGTGATGACGGGCGTGTCGGCCGGAGCCCTTTGCTGGTTCGAGGGGGGCACGACCGACTCCTTCGGACCGCAGTTGGCGCCCTTTCGCGAGGGCATGAAACTGGTGTCCGGCACGGTCGGCGTCCACTACGACGGGGAAGCGCGACGCAGGCCCGTGTATCACGCGCTCGTGCGCGAAGGCATGCCCGGCGGAATCGGCCTCGATGATGGCGCGGCGGCCCACTACGTCGGCACGACGCTGCGCGAAGTCGTCACGTCGAGGCGAAGGGCCGCCGCCTACTCGATCGCGCGCATCCGCGGCAAAGTGGTCGAAACCGTCGTGCCGGTCCGCTATCTCGGCGTCTGAAGAATTCGCCCGAGTTGGAAGCGGAGCGCGTCCTCGAGATCGCCCTGGTGCCAGACGAAACCGAATTCGCGAAGCCGCCGGGGCTCGACTCGCTGGCTCGCGAGCAGCAGTTCCTTCGCTCGCTCGCCGAGCATCGCCTTTGCGGCGAACGCCGGCATCGGCGCGAACGCGGGACGGCGGAGCACCGCGCCAAGGCAGTTTGCGAACTCGCGCTGCCGCACGCCGACCGGCGCCGTCACGTTGATCGGCCCCGTGAAGCGTTCGTCGAACACCGCGTCGTGGATGGCCGCGACCGCGTCATCGATCGAGACCCACGGCATCCACTGCCGCCCCGAACCGACGGGTCCGCCGACGCCCAGTCGAAATGGCGTCAGCATGGCCTTCAAAGCCCCGCCCCGCGCCCCGAGCACGACGCCGAAGCGCAAATGAACGACGCGTACCCCCGAATCGGCGGCGGGTCTTCCCTCCGACTCCCACGCACGTACGAGATCGGCGAGGAATCCGGAACCGCCCGCGCTCGTCTCGTCGAGCACCTCGTCACCGCGATCGCCGTAGATCCCGACGGCGGAGGCGCACACGAGTACCCGCGGGCGAGGGGCGAGCGCCGTGAGCGTTGCGACGAGCAGACGCGTCGACGCGACCCGACTCTCGATCAACGCGCGCTTGCGGGCGGCGGTCCATCGTCGGTCGCCGACGTTCTCGCCGGCCAGATGGACGACGGCGTCGACGCCCGCGAGCCCGCTCGCGTCGATCGTTCCCCGCGCGGGATCCCAGACGACGCCGCCCGGCGCCGCGCGGCGGCCGATCGGGACGACTTCGTGTCCGCCGGTCGTCAGGAACGCCGCGAGCGACGATCCGACGAAGCCCGTAGCGCCCGTGATCGCGATGCGACGGCGTGGCGACGAGGCGAAGCGGGCGTGGCGGGCGAGATCCTCGCGCGTACGCCGGTGTCGGAACGCGAACATCGTGTCGAGGCGTCGTCGGACCATGCCGCCGCCCACGAACGCGCCGAGCGTGCCCAGCGGCAGGCGATAGTCGATCTCATCGGTCAGCGTCGATCGACCGACGGGACCCGCGTCCACCGTGTGCGTGTGCACCCATCGCGAGAACGGCCCCTTCGTCTGCTCGTCTCGAAACTGCCGACCGGGGACGAAGTCTTTGTGCTGTGCGATCCAGCGCATCGGCCCGAACGGCCCCTTCATGCGAAGGACGACGCGGGCGTCGGCCAGCGTGCCGCTCGACTCCTCGACGACGACGCGCTCCCACGGCGGGATCAGGCGATCGAGCGCGCCCTGGCGACCGTGCCAGTCGAACAATTCGGCCGCGCCGACCTCGAATTGGCTTCGGGCGACGAAACGCACCGCGGGCCAGCTACTTGGCCATCTCCGACTCGATCAGCGGCATCAACTCGGCCTCGCGCGCCGTGGGGCAACCCTGCCATATGACCTTGCCCTGCTTGTCGAGGAGGTATGCCGTCGGGAACGAGCGCACGCCATAGCTCTTGATCATGTTGGCTTTGGTGTCGTGGAAGTAGGAGTAGGTGCTCCGATTCTCCTTCATCGCCTTCTTGGCGTAGTCGAGCGGATCGACCGCGCCGTTGTCGACGTACAGGATGGTTGCACCACGACGCTGGTAGGTCTCGGCCCACTGCTGGAGCGTGGGCATGAAGATCTTGCATCCCTCGCAATTCTGGAAGCTGAAGACCAGGAACACGACCGAACCTCGAAGGCCCGCGAGACTGGATGCGGACGCGGGGGTCACCCACGAGCCGTCGCTCGAGAGTTCGGGCGGAACCTGCCCCATGAAATTGAGATAGAGCGGATCCGCGTCGCTCGTTCCCGCGGCAGGGGCCGAGGGATCCGGGATCGACGTCCGCGGCGGCGAATGGGCGGGTGACAGGGTCGACGTCGTGTGGCGCGGCGCGCTCGGCACGGACGGGGTGTTCGGTACGACGGGAGCGGGCGGCGGCTCGTAGTACGTCGGGGGCGGGGGCGCGAAGACCGGCGGCTGGGTCGAGTCGGGCGAGTCGGCCCATCCGGTCGACCCGGGAGGCGCTCCTGCGACGACCGGCGGATTCGAAGGATCGCTCGGCGCGGCGGGCTGGTCAGTGACCGGCGCACCCGCATCCGGACCGGCGCTCGGGCGGTGGTAGACCCGCCTCGAGTCATTGACCGATCGCTGATCGGGTGCTCGCAGCTCGGCGATGTCGAGCCCTCCCCCCGTGCAGGCGGACAGGGCCGAAAAGGCGAGGGCGAGAACGAGCGAAGCAGGGACGCGAGTCATGGCGACATTCTCCGTCATGAAGCCGGACCGGAGAAGCATCGTAGGGAGCGGATGGAGCTTTCGAAACCCCGTGCTCGGGTCGTCGGGGTAGGCTCTCGCCCTCCGTGGCTCGATGGAGACCCCCGATGGCCCTCTCGCACCGCGTTTCCACGCTGCTCGCCTTGGCGTGGCTCGGCGGGGGACCGATCGCCCGGGCCGACGTCCCCCCCCGGCCACCTCCCCCCGCCCCGGTCCCGACTGCACCCGTGAACCCGCCGGCCAACCCCGCACCGTCGCCCGACGCGCCGCCCCCCGCCGCGCCGGCGGCCGAGCCGGCAAAGCCCGTCCCCGTTGCGGCGGCGTGTCCCGATCCGACCAAGGCGGGCGAGGCAAAGCTCGTCACCTTCGATTTCGAAGCGCTCGCAAAGGACGCGCTCCTTCCGACGGGCTTCGTCCCCCTCGACGGCCACTGGTTCGTCGGCGCCGACAAGGGG
>JANNRO010000127.1:0-3561 GCA_031401505.1 Planctomycetia bacterium | reverse complement strand
GTTGGAGTCCCTCTCGGATGTAAAGGCGTGGGAACTCGGCACCTGATGTAAGGCGAGGTCGCCCGTGCGGCCCGGGCTGCGTCGCTACGAGCCTCGCGGCCGCAGAGGCCGCGACGGCTCTAGGCTCAATACCGGGAAGTTAAGCCCCCCCGGGGCGAGCGCGGACGTACTTGGGGAATCGGCTCCTGCGTAGGGGGCTTGAGCCGATGTGGCGGGTTCGTGGGAAAGGCGCCCCCTCGAACCGACCGACTTCTTGGGTGTATCACCAACCAAAGCCGCCGAAAGGCGGAAGGGGCGCCCATGGATTCGTTCGACGGGATCGTCGCCGATCTTGATTCGGCGACGGAGAGATTTTCGGTGGAGGCCCTGTCGGAGGTTCTCAAGCCGGCTTGGGTCGAGGAGGCCTTGCGCGAGTGCGGCCGGGAGTCTCGGCGGGAGCGACGGCTGCCGGCGCCCCTCGCTGTATGGCTTGTGGTCTTGCTCGCGCTCTTTCGTCGCCATTCCTACGTCAATCTGCTCCACATGCTCGCCGATTCGCTTTGGGCCCGGAGGCACTGGCCCGAAGGCGATCCACCGTCGAGCTCGGCGCTGACCCAGGCACGGGATCGCCTGGGCCCGGCTCCCGTGCGCCGTCTCTTTGATCGCTCCGCGGAGGCGTTCCTGCAGGAGACCCCGGGGCTGCGACTGGCCGGACTGCGCCTCATGGCGATGGATGGATCGACGGGGCGCACGCCGGACTGCGCCGCCAACGAGGCCCATTTCGGGCGCCCGCCCTCGAGCCGAGGTCGCACCGCGTACCCGATGATGCGGATGGTCACGCTGCTCGACGTGGGAACTCGACTCACCGTCGGCCTGCGCTTCGGACCCTACCGAACGGGAGAGGTGCCACTCGCCAAGCCTCTCCTCGATCTTGTCCCCAAGGACGCCATCTTGCTTCTGGACCGCAATTTCGCGGCCTACGAGCTCCTTTGGGATCTTCGCCACAAACGCGGCGCGCACTTCGTCGTTCGCGTCAAGCACACGATGAAGGCCCGAACGATCCGTCGGATCAGCGCCCACGAGCGGATTGTTCGGATCCGCTTCCACTCGTCTCTGACGCGTCGCCGCCCCGACATCGCACCGACCTGGGTCCTGCGCGAGGTGACCTACTGCCCCAAGCCCGGCCACGAAGCCATTCGCGTCTTTACGTCGCTGCTGGATCCGACTCTGGTGTCGGCCGAGGAGATCGCGGGTGCGTACGGAACGCGGTGGCACCAAGAAACCGCGCTCGACGAGACCAAGACCCACCTACTCGACCTCTCGACCGTCAATCGCGCCGTCCTCTTCCGCAGCAAGACGCCCGAGCGCATCGAGCAGGAACTCTACGGCGTCTTCATCGCCCACAACGTCGTGCGCATGCTGCTCCACCGCGCCGCGCCCAAGGCCGCGACCTCCCCCCTGAGGCTGAGTTTCGTCGTGGCCCTCGAGCGCGTGCGCGAGGCCGTGCGCGACATGATGGCGCTCGCCACCCCTTGCCTGCCCGAGCGCTACGGCCGACTCCTCGGCGCCTTGGCGCGAGTCGTCGTCCCGTTACGGCCGGGACGGTCCAACCCCCGGGAGGTCAAAATCAAGATGTCCCAGTACCCCTGCAAGAAGCCCCGCCGTGCCGCTTAACTTCCCGGTATTGCGGCTATGCTCCTCGCGCGGTCTCGCGCCGGCGACCTCGCTGCCGAGAGTTCGGTCAGAGCAGATAAGGGAGCAGAAACTCGAACAGAACCGAACCGAGAAGCAGGAGGGAGTTGGGGCGGCAGTGGAATTCGCGTGACCGGGGAGGGGGTATGCGCGTGGTAGTGGGGTGAATACTGCAGACCGTGACGATCGCGCTCCTACGCCCTCTCCGCTCGACTCCGCGTCGCTCGACGCGAGGCCCATCGCCGTGCCGCAGCGAGGTGACGGCACGGGAACGCGGCAAGGGCCCCCGCTCGCCACGAGACGAGGTGGAACGTCGGTGCCCGACGGACCCCACGAACGACTGATCCTCGAGGGTCCCGATCGCCTCTCGACGGTCGATCTGCTGACCGTCCTCCTCGGTCGCCGCGGGCGCGCCCGCCGCGCCAGCGACGCCGCCTGGCGCCTCCTTGAACGCTTCCGGTCGTTGCGCCGCATCGCCGGCGCGACGATCGGCGAACTCGACGGATTGGGTCCCGTATCGACGGCAGGCGCGGCCCGGCTCGTAGCGGCGTTCGCGCTCGCCCGCCGCGCATACTCCCGTCGCATGGAGCGCGGCGAGCCGTTCCGATCGAGCCTCGAGATCTACGAGCGCTACGCCTCGCTCCTTCGAGACGCGCGCAAGGAGCGATTCTTCGTCGTGCTCCTCGACGGGAAGAACCGCGTCATGCGCGAAGACCTCGTGAGCGAGGGGTCGCTGACGTCGTCACCCGCCCATCCGCGCGAGGTCTTCGCGATCGCCATGCGCGAGGCCGCCGTTTCGATCGTCCTCGTACACAATCACCCGAGCGGCGATCCCGAGCCCTCGGAAGACGACATCGAAGAACTCAAGAACGACTGCGCCATGGATCGCACCAGCTCGACCTCCTTCCTCGCCAACCAGCTTCGCGTCCTGATGGCGGCGGCCGCGTTCGCGCTCTATCAGGAGATGCGGTGGGAGCTGCGCGGCACCGAGCTCGCCCGTGCTCAGACGTCAACGTTGCGGCTGAGGATCGTCAAGATCGCGGGGCAGCTGATCCGTTCAACGCGCCGCCTCCTCGTGCGCCTACCTCGATCGTGCCCCGACGCACGCATCTGGTGCAAGCTCGCGTACCGTATCGGCGCCTCCCCGGGCTGAGCGAACGACGGGCAGCTGATCCGGCGCGCAACCAGTGTCCTGCCGCGGGGACGATCTGTCCCCAATCGGACTCCCGAAATCTGAGCGGTGTCGAGACACGGAACAATCTCCCGATCCGCACCCAGGCGGACCGATTCACCAAGAAATCAGCGGCGACAAGCGCACGCGAGCGGCTGTCGGATGCGTCGCGGGCACGTGCGACGGATCAAGAAGCCGAAAACCGCGCGGTTCGTGAATCATGCGGGCTAGAGCCGTCGCGGCCTCTGCGGCCGCGAGGCTCGTAGCGACGAAGCCCGGTCCGCGCCGGCGACCTCGCCCTACTTTGCCGCGGCGAGCGCGGCGTCGCGAGCATCGCGAGCGCGCACGACGCGGCTCTCGACGATTGCGATGATCGAGGAGCAGCACATGTAGAGCGCGAGCGCCGCCGTGTAGTTGTAGAGCAGGACGGGGAAGATGATCGCCATCCACTTCGCCATCTTCATCTGCTGCGCCTGTTGCTCGTCGAGCGCCTTCGGCATCAAGCGTTGCTGGTAGATCGCGAGCCCCATGTAGAGGAGGGGCAGGATGTTGAGCGCCGAGATGCCGCCACCGGGCGGGATGCCGATCAACGAGAGCCCCTTCGAGAGCCCGAAGTCGAAGAGCCGGTCGGGGCCCGAGAGGTCGCGGATCCAGGCGAAGGCCTCGTGGCGCAGGTCGAACTCGATGCGCAGGCACGCAAAGAGCGCGAAGAAGATCGG
>JANNRO010000126.1:0-2865 GCA_031401505.1 Planctomycetia bacterium | reverse complement strand
ACGTGTCCGCCGCCCCTGCCTTGTCCCCCAGCGCATCCTTCGCAGCCAACGCGCGCTCGTACGCGAGAAGCGCCTTCGCGTAGTCGCCGAGCGCGTAATGGGCGACACCGATGTTGCCGAGCGTACTCGCCGCCCGCGCCTCGTCTCCACGGAGTTCGCTGATCGACAGGCTCCGCGTCCACATGTCTCGCGCGATGACGAACGCCGAATTGCGATGGGCGGCGGACCCGGATTGATCGAACGAGCGATCCGCCCGAAAGAGCCACCCGAGCCGCTCGGCGGCCTCACCCGCTGCCAGAAACACGGCCGCGGACGCTTCGAACCGCACGAGCGATGCAAGCGACACCCCTCGACTCATCGCGAGTCGAATGCCGATCACGTCGTCCATCGAGCCCGAGTCCGCGGGGCCGAGCGCGTCGAGCGCCTCGCCAAACTTGCCGGCTGCCTGCGCGGCACTCGCCGCCGCGAACCGCGCGCGGCCGGCGACATCGTCGGACTTCGCCCGCCGCGAAGCGACGTACGCGGGAAGCCGTTCGACGTCCACCCGCGGCGCCGCCTTCGCGAACGCGTCGGCCGCGTCGAACTCCGTGCGACGGATCAACTCGTCGGCGACGAGCCACGGGTCGGGATCGTTCTTCAAGGCCAAGGCCTTCAGCGCCGCGTCGTCGCTCGCCTTCACCGTCGTGAGCACCGCGTCGGCCGCCTGCTCGGGCGTCCATGTCGGGGCCAACGTCACGGTGGGAGCGGGAGCGGCCGGCGACGCGACCGGGGGGGCAGCGGACTCGCCACCTCGCACAGGCCCACTCGGCGGCGCATCGTCGGCGTACGAAATGCCGCGAACGAGTGTCGCGAGAATGAGCGCCAACCGCCACCGCATGCACCGCCTCCACCGGGCACGCTACCGCTCGGCGCGCGCCGGGCGCAAGCACCCGTTTGCTAGGCGGAAGCGACCCGGCCGCATTTCGCATCTCCCTCCCGCGAGCGAAGGGAGAGCGCGACACGACGGCCCTACGTCTTGCGCTTGGTCGCGCTCTTCCCCGCGCGGCCGTTGCCGCCAAACAACGTGATCTTGCGCTTTGCCGGGCCCCGCACGGCACGCGCGACTTCGGCCGCCGCATCCGCCGCAACCTTGATCGTGACGACCTTGGCGGCGGTATTCGCGGCCTTTCCGATCAGGACGGCTCCGGCAACCACGCCGCCCACGATCGCGGCGGTCCCGATCGGGTGCGCCTTCACGGTGGCCATCAGTTTCGTGCCGGTGCCGGCACCCGCAGGCTTGCGCGATCCGAGTTTCTTCGAGCGAGCAACCATGGCGAGAGCCTCCGGGAACGTCGAGTGGGTGTGCGTGTTGGATGCCGGCCGCGGCGAGTTGGCCGATGCGGCGCTCGGCGCGATGCGAGGAGGCACCATCGTGTGCCGGATGCGCCGATCGCCCTTCGCACTCGCTCGCGCGTCGTGGGTACGATCGTGACGTCCGAAGGGGCCCCCATCCCACGTGTCGCCCCTTCCGCCGTCGTTGCTCGTGCCGCCACCGCCGCCGAGCCCGTTCACCCTTCGGCGGGCCGTACGCGTCGCCGCGTTCCTGGCACTCGTCGTCATCGCGTTTGCACACGTCCGCGGGGCGGGCGAGCACCCGAACAACCAGGATCGTGAACTCGATCTCTTGCTTTCCCGGCGCATCGTGGCCGAAGGGATCCTCACCGACGGCTGCCGCAGCCCGCTCTTTCCACTGACGCTCACCCCGTTCGCCGGCGACGACCCGGGCTTTTACGAGCGGGCGCGCTGGGTGGCGCTGGTGCTCGGCGCCCTCGCATTCGCCGGGACGTTTCTCCTCGTGCGCGCGGTGCTCGGCGGTCGGGTCGCCATCGTCTCGACCTTGGCGTTCGGCCCCGAGTGGACGTTTCACGTCTCACGAATCCGACCGGAGCCGCTCGTCGCGTGCAGTCTCGCGGCGATGGTCGCCGCGCTGGTTCGGGCGCGGTCGTCGCCGCGACCGATCGTTCTCCATCTGGCGGCGGGCGCGGCCGCGGGCATCGCCCACCTCGGCAAGGGCAGCGGCGCCCTGACGGTCGGCGTGATGCTGGCGGCCATCGTCTGGACCCGGCGAAGCCGCGCGCTCGTCCCGGGACTCGCCTTTCTCCTCGGGTTCCTCATCGCGGCGGGGCCGCTGCTCATCGACACCGCGCGCCGGTTCGGGTCGCCGTTCTTCAATGCAAACATCGCCCACGTGATGTGGGAGTCTTACGGCGAAGACCAGCAATGGCGCTGGAGCACGGCTACGGCTTCGTCGTGGTGGGCCGGTCACGGCCTCGAAGGGACGCTCGCTCGGTTGGGCGACGGATTGCTCCGCGTGACCTACGGCCCGCTCCTGCTCGCGTCGCTCGCTGCGACGGGCCTCGCGTGGTGGAGTCGTCGTCGCCGAGAGCACGCGGGCGAAGCCGCCCTGTGGAGCGGGCTCGTCGCGGCACTCGTCGTTTCGTGGGGGCTCGCGTTCGCGTGGTATGTCCCGATCGTGAACGGGCGGCGCTACCTCTTTCCGGTCGTGGCATTGGCAGGTCCGACCCTCGTCGCGGCGCTCGATGCGTGGGTCGCAGGTCGATGGCCGCAACTCGTCGCGTCGGGCAACCGCTTCGCCGACCGGGCCGCGCGCGGAGCGTCGCACCCGATCGCGCTGATCGTCGCGGCGTTGTGCGTGGTCGCCGTCGAATGGCGAGAAGCCTCGCATCCGCCGACCGGCGGGCCGCGTGTTCCCTTCGACTCGGCCACCCTCTCGATCGCCGCGCGATTGCGTACGTCACCGCCCGGGTCCCGGATTCTCGCGGGCCCCGCCGCGACCGTGCCTTCGCCCTGGCTCGTCTATCCGAA
>JANNRO010000125.1:0-4582 GCA_031401505.1 Planctomycetia bacterium | reverse complement strand
CCGAATCAGCGACGGGCTGGACCGCGCCTTCGAAGCGGGCTTTGGAATCGACGGCATCTACGACGCCTATCATCTGGGTGTCGGTCGTCCGGCCTCCGAGTACGTCCGCGAGTGGATGGGCCTGCGTGCCTCGCGCTTCGTCTGGAGCACGCTGGCCGATCGATTCATCCCCGAACCCGAGTAGTCAGTCGCGGGCGAACGGAAGGCGCAGCTTGCGGAACGCGTCGGCGGCGTCGCGATCGGTCATCGCGGCGATCCAATCGCAGACGGCCCGCGGCACCCCGACCTCGTCGGCCCATGCCTTCCACGGTCGATCGAGCATCGCGGGTTCTGCCACGTAGGCCGCGAAGAGCTCCGTGATGAAGTCGTGCGCCCGCGTCGCCGCCCGGACGAGCCGCGGATGCCGGTAGAACCGCTCGTGGAGCGAACGCGCGACGTCTCGCTGCCGGCGACCGAACGCGTCGCTGTAGCCGATCAACAGGTGCTTGTGTGCCCGTACGGCCGCGGGGGAGTCGACCCCCGCCTCCGCGATCCGTGTCGCGGAGGCGGTCAGCAGATCGGTCACGCAGGTGTCGAGCACCCGTTTGACCGCCGTGGACACCTGAAGCTCCCGCGGCAACACCGCGTTCTCGGCCGTCACGCGATCCCACGTCTCGCGCCAGAGGTCGGCCTCGCGCATCTCCTCGGGCGTCGTGCACCCGGACGTGATCCCGTCATCGAGATCGTGCGCGGTGTACGTCAGGTTGTCGCAAACGTCCACCAACTGCGCCTCGAGCAGCGGGCGTCGCTTCTCGAACCCCATGCTCGCCTTGTCACGCGGACTGTGGAGCGCGAACGATTCGCGCACCTCGTAGGAGAGATTGAGTCCCCGAAACCCGGCGTAGCGCCGCTCGAGAAGGTCCATCACGCGAAGCCCGTTCGCGTTGTGCTCGAAGCCGCCGAAGGGCTTCATCACGTCATCGAGTGCGGCCTCGCCCGCGTGCCCGAACGGACCGTGCCCCACGTCGTGGGACAGCGCGATCGCCTCGGTCAGATCCTCGTTGAGCCTCAACGCCCGCGCGCACGTACGCGCGACCTGCGCGACCTCCATCGTGTGGGTCAACCGCGTCCGATAGGCGTCGCCCTCGTGGTTGACGAAGACCTGCGTCTTGTATTCCAGCCGCCGGAACGCCGACGCATGGATCACCCGATCGCGGTCCCGCATGAACGCGGTGCGAAACGCGTGCTCGGGCTCCGCATGGACCCGCCCCTGCGTATCGGCGCAGCGCATGGCGTAGGGCGCCAGGTCGCGGATCTCCCTCGCTGCGAGGGCCTCGCGCCCGAGAAGGAGCGACGTCGACGCATCGAGAGGAACGGACGGCTTCAACGACTTTTTCGGTGCCACCGCGCGATTGTAGGCGCAACGCCGCGACGGGGGCCGTCGTCTCGGGCACAATCGAGAGGTGACCGCCGATCACCCCGGGCCGCCGTTCAAGACGTCGGACGCGGGTCCCTTCGTTGAATCGAGTGCGGGGCCCGCGTCCGCCCCGTCGTCCATGAAGGGGTTCTTCCTATTGCTCGCGATCCTGGCCGTCGTGGCGACCCTCGCTTTCTTCCTGCTCGGCGATTCGGTCGATCGATGGCTCCCACGCAAGTAGGCCCCGCGTCGTGAAGAAGTCCGCCCCGCTCGTCGTTCTCTTCCTCCTCGCGATCGCGGGGGCGTACTTCCTTCTGCGAGCGAATCCGAAGGCCGGTCCGCACCCGGACGACCTGTCGGACGAAGGTCCCGCGGCGGATCGCGCGCCCGCCCCGCTGGCCGTGCCGCCGCCGAGCACGACGCCGCCGCGAGAGAAGACCCGGATCGTCGACGAACCGCTGCCGGAGCCCGTGTCGCCGGGAGAGGGTCCGGCCATCACGGGCTTCGTCGTCGATGCCGAAACGGGCAAGCCGATCGCGGGCGCATCGATCGTCGCCGAGACGTCGTCGGAGCCCTGCCCCCGCGCACTCGCGCGACCGCATCCGTTCCTCGACGGCGACACGGCGACGATCCAATTGAGCGACGGACGGCTTCTCACGTCCCGCGGCCGACCGCTCGCCTCGACCGACAAGGACGGCGCGTTTCGCCTCGCGTGGGACGAGGCCGGTCCGGCCGACCTCTTCGTCCGGGCGCCGGGTCACGTCATGGCGTGCGCGTGCCGCGCGACGACATCGGCCCCGGTCACCATTCGCCTCGAGCGCGGACTCACGATCGAGGGCGTCGTTGTGACCCGTGACGAGAAGCCGATCGTCGGCGCGCGCGTGTGGACGTCCAGTGCGTCCACCGTGTCGTCCGGCCTCGGCCACGACGAGGTCACGATGACGAACGCCGAGGGGCGATTCGTCATCTCGGGGCTCGTGCCGGGCGCCGTCATCGTGCGGGCCGAGTTGTTCCCCCAGTGGATGACCGCGGTGTCAGAACCGATGGAACCGGGGCGGCGCGACGTGAAATTGGTGCTGGTGCCCGCGTTCGTCGTCTCGTTCGAGTTCAAAACGGACGACGGAAGAGAACCGGAGACGCCGACGGTCGGGTGGACGACGACCGGAAACCCGCCGCGGACGGGGCTTCAACTCCTGGCCAGACGATTCAAGGGTGGGGCGAGCGGAGACGACTCCGGACTCGTGTTCAGCAGCGACGCGTGGGGGCCAATCCGGATCCCCGCCGATCGGCCGACCGTCCGCTTCGAGGTGAAAGCGCTCGGCTACTCGACGTGGATGAGCGAGTTCTCCGAGATCCCGCAGGACGGTGGCGATGCGACGATCGCGGTGGACTTGAAGCGCGACCCCAATCTCGGACGCCTGATCGTCCGATTCGAAGACCGCGATCGGCGCGTGCTTTCGTACGTCACCGAGAGAGTCGAGCCCGCGATCTGGCGACGCGACGGGCAAGCCGTGTCGGCGGGCATCGTGCTGAAGCCGGCCGAAACGCTCGAGGTGCCGGCGTTGCCCTCGGGTCCCTACGGCTTGCTGTTCCGCAGCCCCGGACACGCTCCCCTGCTGCTCGAGAAGGTCGACGTCGCGGCCGGGCGCGACACCGAGGTCACCGCGATCCTCGGCGTGCCCGCGAAGGTTCGCGTGAGATTCACCGCGCCCGAGCGGCTGACGGTCCGGTTCCGGTTGATGCAGGGCCGCGAGACCGCGACGCCGTTTCCGGAGTCGGCCGCCGCGACGCCCGCATCCCCGGATGCGGACAAGAACACACCCGACGACGGGACGCTTGACGCGGGGCCGGAGGGCGTCCTTCTCTCGGGGCTCGCGACGGGCCGGTACACGATCGAGGTGGTCTCACCGGAGTTGACCGCGACGCCGACCACGGTGGATCTCGTCGAAGGAGATACGAAAGAAATCGAGATCTCGGTCAGCAAGAAGTAGGTCCGGGCGTCCGAACGTAGAATCGTGCCCCTCATGAAGCGCGTCCCGATCCTGCTTGCCCTCGCGATCGCGGCGGTGCTCACCCCCCCGTCGCCCCCCCGATCCGACGCCGGCGATCCGACGCCGTCGAAGGACGTGCCGCCGCCCCCCGCAGGTCCCGCCGTCCCGGCCGGGCCGTTGACGCCGCTACCTCCCCCATCGCGCGTGGCGCCTGGCGCCAACCTGCCGACGCCGGTCGCCCCCGTTCCGGCGCCGGTGCCCGTCCCGGTGCCGGTCCCCGCGCCCGCACCCGAAGTACCGGCCTCCCCGCCGAAGCCCGGCCCGCACCTCTGGATCGAGCGCAAGTCCCACGACTTCGGAGTCGCGAAGCAGCACGCCGACTTGAAGGCGACGATCGCCTACAAGAACGTGGGAACGGCCCCGCTCCACGTGACCGCGCGCGGAGAGTGTTCGTGCGCACAGGCGACGGCGTCGAAGAAGGCGCTCGAGCCCGGGGAATCGGGGAGTTTCGAACTCACGTTCCACACGTACACGTTCGTCGGCCCGCTCGTCAAGCACGTGCGCGTCACGTCGGACGACGCCGACGCCGCCGAAACGTTGGTCGAGATCAAGGTCGACGTCAGTGCGGGCATTCTGGTCGAGCCCGCGAATTTCTTCTTCAACTCGACGCTGGTCGGCAACTCGCCGACGGCGACGGTGAAGGTGAAGTACCGCGAAGGGCTCGGGCGGCCGTTCCAGATCAAGGACGTGAAGGCCACGGGGACGGGCGTCGGCGACGTCACGTTCGACGCGAAACCGTTCTTCGAGGGATCCTTCAAGGGTTACGAAGTCACGATGAAGTTCGGACACCCTCCGCCCATCGGGATGGTGTCGGGCGAGGCGTTGATCCGCACCGACGATCCCGACTACGCGGCGCTGAAATGTCTCGTGGGTGGAAACATCTCGGCGAAGGTGTTCATCGCGCAGGAGCGGGTTTCGGTCGGAATCCCACCCGAGGGCAAGGAGGTCGTGCTGAAGATCGGCTGCCGCGGCTTCGACGACTCGATCAACCTCGGCACCGTGACGGCGAAGTCGAGGCGGGGCGTCGTAGCGGCGAAGGCGGTGCGGGACGCGACCGATGCGAGGCAGTGGACGATCGAAATCACGCTGCCCTCGACGACACCCGCCGGCCCGGTCGACGACGTGGTCGAGGTGA
>JANNRO010000124.1:0-3268 GCA_031401505.1 Planctomycetia bacterium | reverse complement strand
GACCCCGCCGTCGATCCTTCCCTCCGCGTCTCGCGTGCGATGTCCGCGCCGAACGCTCCCGCGTTGGCCCGCCCGGTAGGTGCCGATCACGAGCATGACATCGGGCCATCGATAGACCGTCGACCTCGCGACCCCAAGCGTCGAAGCAATCTTCTCGGCCGTACACCCTAGAGCGGCCAAGCCGATGGCCTGCGCCATCCTCGGCGCAGAATGCCCGACCGCCGCAAAGCCAAGTCCGTGCGCACTCTTGGGGATGTCCGGCAATCTCTCGACGCTCGCGCTCGCCGCTCCGGCGTCACTCGGTCCGGTAGCGTCACCGTTGATGGCTCGACTGAGCGCCCGAAGCACGGGGCGAAGTTCCGCGTAGACATCGGTCAACGCGGCTTCGAGTTCCTCCGGCTTCCGAGGCTTGATCGCGAGCACGGCGAGACGGTCGAATGATCTCGTTTGGATACCAGCATCGTCCAGCGAATCGGCGAGCGCCGACGCAGGCCCCGCCATCGCCTCCGCCGCCCGCCAAATGGCTCGTTGTCGTTCCCCAGCAATTCGCCCCTCGCGAGTGGCTCTACCGATCGCATCTTCGCCGGGCGCCAGCGGTGCCGTGGTCCACGTCCCGTCGGCCTCCAACACGTCGGCTACGGCGGTCTGGTAGGCCACAACGGCGCGGGCCAATTCCATGTAGTGCCGCCAAGCGGCGCAAGCACGGTCAAACGCAATGGCAACCACGGCGACCCTCCGGCACGAGGGGGAAGGGCCGGGTCCCCGATGCCGCGAGGACCCGGCGAACGAAACAACGCCGCGGGAGCTACCCACGACGAATGGGATTCTGTCGCGTCGGGGGGACGCTCCGCGACAATCCACACGACCGCGGCCCCCATCGGGGCTACGCGATCTCGGCCTCCGCGGCTTTCGATCGGCGATCGGATGTTGCGAGGATGGACCGAATCGAGGGGCGCGTCCACGGCGCCGACGTGCGCGGATTGCGGAGCCCCGCGGCGTTGAGCGCGGAGGCGATGCGAAGCGTCCCGAGGCCCTCGGCGTCGAGCGCAACGATCCGGGCGAGGATCGCCGCTTCGGCCGCGTCCTCGACGAGGGGCGAGTGGTCGCCCGCCGTGACGGTGGTCGCGTCGCTCCCGTCGAGCCGGTAGCCGAACGGGATGAAACGCGAGCGCGCGCGGCCCTCGTGAAAAATGCGAGCGTGCGCGGCGTCCACGCGCTCGCCGATTTGCTCTCGTTCCATTTGCGCGAGCGCCGCGAGGACGGCGACAACCATCCGGCCAGCGGCCGAACCCGTGTCGAGCGCCTCGGAGACCGAAAGGAGGCGCCAGCCCTTCCGGTCGGCGCGGTCGAGGAGGTCGAGCGTGTCGCGGACCTTGCGCGAGAGGCGGTCGAGCTTCACGACGACGAGGCCATCGGCCTTCCCCGTCGCGATGGCGTCGAGCGCGAGCGTCAGACCGGGACGACGCGCCGGGGGAAGCGCACCGGAGTACCCGGCGTCCTCTTCGATCGCGACGAGGTCTAACACCATCGCCTTCGCATACGCCGCGATCCGGTCACGCTGGGCGGCGAGGGAGACCCCACGTTCCGCTTGCTCTCCGGTCGAGACGCGGACGTAGCCGACGAGGCGGGGAGCGGCGGGAGACGAGGGGCGGGAGGCGGTGCGCTTCATTCCCAAACTGTACCCAAGAGACCTCATAGGTACAAATGAATTCGGCGAGGGGCCGGAATCGGGCGACCGGGAGTCAGTCTTACGGGCGCGTCGGCTTCGGCTTCGCGGGCTTCGCACGAGGGGCGAGAGCGGCGGTCGCGGCCTTCACGAGGCGCGCGACGAGAGCCGAGAACGCAGAGGGTTCGCGGGGAATGAGCACGGCCCGATGATACGCCGCGATGCCGACGCACGACGAGACTACCCGGCGCACAACGCCCCCACCTCCCCCAAAGGGGAACGGCACCGATCCGGGGTAGTCCGCCCCCATCGCCCCCAACGGGGTTGGCACCGATCGCGGGAGATACGGCCCCCATGACCCCCACCGTTCGGGAGTCGACGCGGGAACGTCCGAGGCGGTCGAAGCCTACCGCGGGGTCGCCTATTGCGAGCGACTGGGTGCGCGCCACCCGATGGCTAGGTACGGCGTCTGACACGCGCGAGCGCAGCCAGCACCGCGCGCCGTGCCCACGTCGCCGTCGCGATTCCTTCGTCTTCAGCCACCGCCTCCAAGCGTCGATGTTCGTCCGGTCTGACCCGGACGGGAACGATGATCGAACGAGCCTTCCCCTCGGGGAGGCGCGGTCTGCCCTGCGATCTGGGTTTCTTGGCGTCCATGACCACAACGAAGGCTAGGGGACGCTGTTAGTCGTTCGTTATTGGTGTTTATTAGTTCCTCACAACTTCGACCGCACCGGACGACGTTCGACCCGACCCTGCTACCTTCCTCTCTCGCTCGCAAGCGAGCCGAGGAGTCAGCCATGCGGTGGATTGCCGTTGTCGCGGTCTCGATAGCGGTCGCTTCACTTCGGACCGCGCTGGCGGCAGATCCCGCCCCGGCCCCCGTCCCAGCAACACCGCGCGGGAACAGGGCTCAAGTTCAACCTTCGACGCGGCCAACAACGAGCCCTCGTCGTCGGCGGCAATCTCGACATAGACGACGCACGTTGTCCCGCTCCATTCGCAGCGGGAGAACCGATGGGGCGCAGGCGCGGGCATGCGTTCACGCCACGCCTTGGAGAGACGGTCCGAGATCGCCGCCGACAGCGCGGGCGCTGCTGGCTCCGGTTCTTCGTCGATCGAAGGCTCGGGCCACGATCCGTCGTACTCTCGCGAATAGAAGTACCAAGCCTGCTTCGCGCCGTCCGAGGCGACGAGAATCCACCGATACTCTCGGCGCGGAAGCCCGTTGAGTGACATTGTTACGACGCCGTGCGTGTCATCGACGAGTCTGGCTCTGAATATCTCGTACTTCTGTACTGTCGCTGGCGCCGTTTTCTGATTGCTGTGCCAACCCGCCTTCATCGACTTCCAACGGTCTTCGATCGAGTGGGCGGCGCGCCAGGCTGGCGACTGAAACTCGAAGTAGGCCGACCGCGTGACGTCCTCGTCTATCGCCTTCCCGGTTCGATTGCAGACTTCGCACCATTCGTTACGCCAGCCCTTCAGGTTTCCACTTTCGCCGTATACGGGGGTGCTACGCCCACCGTGTCCTCCGCACTTGCGACACCACGTGAGCACAGGACGCTTGCGGGCGTCCATACAGGCCCCAGCCCGCGCCCG
>JANNRO010000123.1:0-1557 GCA_031401505.1 Planctomycetia bacterium | reverse complement strand
TCGACCTTCATCTTGACCGTGCCGGACAGTTCGGTGCCCGACTCGTTGTGGACGGCCGACGGCACGGTCACGACGTCGCCCTGGACGAGGAACCGCGGCGTGTCGACGCGCAGGAGCACGTCCTTCTTCGAGACCAGTGAGGCCTTTCCCTCGCCGACGAGCGACGCTCCCGAGACGCCGCGCGCCGTCGCGCGCCACGTCGTCAGGTTGTCGGGGAGTTTCACCTTGATCGACGCCTTGCCCTGCGCGTCGGTGCGGACCTTCGGCTCCCATGCCGCCGTGTCGGCGAACGTCTTGCGCAGCGCGACCGCGACCGCCGACTCGAGTCCGTACGCGGCGTTCGCCTGCGACATCGCTTGGGCCTGCGCCATCTGCAGCTGAAGGCTCGCCAGCACCATCTGGGCGCGATCGGCCTCGGAGTCGGACCGGGCGTATTGGGCTTCGAGCTCCGCGACTCGCTGACGCAGGTTCGCGCTCTCGGCGCCCAAGGCTACGTGGAAGATGTTCTCCGTTCGACCCCGAAAGTCGCCGTCCTCTGCGTCATTGAAGAACCCGGCGACGAGGCCCACCGGCCGTCCTCCGCCCCCCCGCGCCGTCAGATTGCGCTTGCCACCCGAGCGACCCTTGAAGCTGCCACCCGCGCCGCCGCCGATGCCGATCGCACCATGCTCGGCCGGCGAACTCTTCGCGGCCTCCGCATCCTCGAGTTCTTCGGGTCCATCGCCCTCTCCGCCGAACCATGTGCCCTCTTCATCGGCAATGCGTGCGTCCTTCGCGTTGTCCTTGCCGGCCTTTTCTGCGACCGCCTTGCGATTTTGCACTCGGCGTGCGGCGTCGGGTGCGGGCATCGGCGCCGGGGCCCCGGGCGTCATGGGCCCGTTCGCCCAACCGGACTTCGATTTCGCGAGCGAGTCCGCCTGGCGCGACTCGAGTACGGCCTTGTCGGCGTCGAGCGAGCGGTCGAGCAGCTTCAACGACTCCAGCGCATCGGGACGGGTCTTCAACTCCGCGACCAACGCCCGCGCGTCCCAGGAGTTCGGATCGGCCTGATTGGCGCTCAACGCCTGTGCGACCGCCGTCTGCATGTCGCCGCGGTTCAACGCTTCGCGCGCGAGGCGCAGCGCGCTCTGCGCGAAGATCGTCTGCGCGTCGCCGCTTTGCGCCGCTGCGTTCGCGAGCAACTCCTTGTTGGTTTCGCGCGTCGTGCCGTAGGTGCGAAAGCCCACCGACGACGACGTCACCACGCGGTTGATGCGCTTGCGATCGTAGAAGAAGGGCCGGATCGCAGGCGTGCGATCGCGCGCGACGCCGAAGAGCGCTTCGTCGACCACCGCGACGCCCACGTCGGCCGCGACCGGATTCCCGGCGGCGTCGGTCGTCGTGACGTCGAAGCTCACGTCGTCCCCGGGGCTCGCGGTCGCCTTCGACGGCGCCACCGCGACGTTCAAGTACCTCAGGACGACGATCTCGTCCTCCGCCTCGAGGAGTTTGTCCCCCGATTTGTCCCGCGACGGGATCGCGATCTTGAGCGTCACGTTCGGCGCGTAGAGCGCCTCG
>JANNRO010000122.1:0-7780 GCA_031401505.1 Planctomycetia bacterium | reverse complement strand
GTCTCGAAGAAATTCTACACGTCGCCGCCCAGCGTGCGCTTCGGTTTCGTCGGCGGTTCGTCCAACGCGGTCGCATCGCCGCGCATGGTGACGGTGTTCCCCGGGGAAGAGGGGACGCCGTTTCGGGTGACGAAGGCCGTGATCGAAGGCCGAGGCTTCACCGTCGGCCTACCGACGGACCACGGCAACGACGGCTGGCAAGTCGAGGTCCGCTACGACGAACAGAAGCGGAGCAAAGGGCCGGTGGAGGCGAAACTGATTTTCCACATCGACGAGACGGCCGCTTCGTCGGTGTCCACCCCGTCCGCGGCCTCCACGTCCACGGACACAACGTCCTCGGCCTCCACGTCCACGGCCTCCACGTCCACGGACACCACGTCCACGGCCTCCACGTCCACCGACACCCTGGCCCCCGGCGCCTCGATCCTCGAGGTTCGCCTGCACGCGGAAGTGCGCGACTGACGTCTCGATCGCGCGTGCGACGCGTGATCAGGAGTCTCAACGAATGTGCGGAATCATCGGCTACGTCGGCGACTCGGAGGCCCTGCCGGTTCTCGTCGAGGGAATCCGGCTGCTCTCGTATCGGGGCTACGACTCCGCCGGCGTCGCGATCGTGCAGGCGGCCGGGCTCATCGTCGCGAAGGACAAGGGTCGCATCGACGAACTGGCTCCGACCTGGGATCGTCGCGTGCTCGCCGGCACGACGGGCATCGGCCACACGCGCTGGGCGACCCACGGCCGCCCCAATCGGGTGAACGCGCATCCGCAGAGCGACGCGTCCGGCCGCGTGGCCGTGGTCCACAACGGAGTCCTCGAGAATGACATCGCGCTGCGGGAAGGGCTCGAGCGCGACCACGGCGTGACGTTCGTTTCCGAGACCGACACCGAGATCGTCGCGCATCTCGTGGCGCTCGCTCCCAGGCAGGACGCGGTCTCGGTCGGTGTCCGCATCCTCTCGCTCTGCGAGGGGCGCTTCGCGCTCGCGATCCTGCGCCACGGGCGACCGGGGGAAATCCTGGCCGTTCGGCGGGGGTCGCCGCTGGTCGTCGGCGTCGGACGGGGTGAGACGTTGCTCGCGTCCGACGTGCGCGCGCTCGCCGGACGAGCCGACCGCGTCGTCGAACTGGAAGAGAACGAGTTCGCCGTGCTCACCCGGGAGGGTGTCACGATCTACGGCGCCGATGGCGCACGCAAGGTTCGCGAGCCCGTCGCGTACGTCTACGACGAATCGAAGCTCGGCAAGGACGGCTTCCCGCACTGGACGCTGAAGGAGATTCACGAGCAGCCCGAGAGGCTGCGTGACCTCGTCGCCGTACGCTTCGATCCGGTCCACAAGCGCACGCGGCTCGACGAGATCGCCGTCTCCGACGCCGATCTCGCCGCGATCGAGCGCGTCGATCTCGTCGCATGCGGGACGGCGTCGTATGCAGCGCTCTACGGCGCCCGCGCGATCGAGGCGTTCGCGGGCGTGCCCGCCCGCGTCGTTGCCGCGAGCGAGTACGACGCCTCGCCCGCGGTGCTCGGGCGCCAGACGTTGGTCGTCGCGGTGAGTCAATCGGGCGAAACGGCCGACGTGCTCGCGGCGCTCGACGTGGCTTCGAAGGGCGGGGCGCGCACGATCGGCGTCCTGAACGTCCGCTCGAGCCGCATCGCGAAGACCGTCGAGGGCTTCATCGACATCCACGCCGGACCCGAAGTGGGCGTCGCGTCCACGAAGGTCTATACCGGGATGCTGTTGTCGCTCTTCGCGCTCGCGGTGAAATTGGCCGAGGTTCGGGGGCGGGGCCCGAGTCCGCTCGAACGGCTCCTACCCGCGCTGCGCGCGCTGCCCGATCAGGTCGAGCGCGCCGTCGGCGCCGGGGCCGATCTGAAGGACGTGGTGCGCGACGTGCAGCGCGCCGAACACATGCTCTATCTGGGGCGCGGTCCCGATCACGCGACCGCGCTCGAAGGTGCGCTCAAGATGAAGGAGTTGAGCTATATCCACGCCGAGGGCTATGCGGCGGGGGAAATGAAGCACGGTCCGATCGCGCTCGTGTCGCCCGAAGTTCCGACGGCGGCGATCATCGGATACGGCGAGCATCGGACCCGCATGCAGGGGAGCGTACGCGAGGTCCGCGCGCGCGAGGGAACGGTGATCGCGATCGCGGCCGAAGACGACGCCGACATCGCGAAACTCGCGAATCGGGTGATCCGGGTCGGTACCACCGACCCGTGGCTCGCGCCGATCCTGCATGTGATTCCCCTCCAATTGCTCGCCTACGAAGTGGCCAAACGCCGGGGATGCGACGTCGACCAACCGCGCAACCTCGCCAAGTCGGTGACCGTCCAATGACCCACCTTCACGAGACTCGGCGTCCCATGAAACGAGCTTGCTTCGCCCGATTCGGACTCGTTTGGGTCGTGGCGCTTTGCGTCGCGACGACGACATCGTGCCGTACGGGCCGGACCCGCGACACGCGGACGGGAACCGGATTGGCTCCCGAGGGAGGGGCCGTCGTCGCGGCGCCGGACCCGGTCGCGCCGGCGCCGCCTCGCGCGATGCCTCCTCCGGTCGGGCCGCCCCTGGCCGTTCCGGTCGAGTCCGTTCCGGTCGAGTCCGTACCTGTCCCTGAGACGCTTCCAGCAGCCCCCGCGGACGTCGCGACGTCCCCGGCGGTCGAACCGACGCCGACGGCGAACGGGACACCGGCGGTCGATGAAATGCCGACGCCCGCCGCCGTGGCCGCAGGAATCGAGCCTCCGGCGCCGGTTGCTCCCGTGATCGAAGCCGGAGCGCCTGACGCGGCCCACTCACCGGGCGGTGCGCTCGCACCAAGCGGCGTCGGGTCCGGTCAACCGGTTCTACCGACGCCGCCTCCGACGAGCGTCTCCGGACCCTCCGGCGGTGACGTTGCACCGACGCCCGAGTCATTGACGGTTCCGGTCATCCCCTCGACGCGCGCGAGCGCCGCCGCGCCTCCGCCTCCGGCCGTTCCCTTGACTCGTGTCACTCCGCCGGATTCGGATGGAGCCGCCCCCGTCGTCGGGCCGCCGGTGCCTGCGCCGGTACCTGCGCCGGCACCCGAGCCGGAGATCGCTCCGGTCGAGCCACGGGTCCCGCCTCCCGCCCCGGTGATGGAGCCAGCACCCCCGGCACTGGCTGTCCCCCCGGCAATGGTCGACGCTTCGGACGCTGGGTCGCCCGAGGGCGATACCGATGGGGGAGACGCCCTGCCCCCTCCGAGGCCAATGCCTCCGCCGAGCCCAACCGGCCCGGTGGAGCCCGTGACGCCCGCGCCACCGCCGATTCTCGACTCGAGCGGTTCGCCGGACGCCATCCCCGCGGGTCCGCTTCCGCAGGACCCGGCGCCCGCGCTTCCATCCGTGGAAACGTCGCCCGACGCGCCGATCGATCGTCCCGACGCGCGCCCTGCGGACCCCTCCGCGCGCCCCTCGGACCCCTCCCCGGCCCCCTCCCCGGCCGTACCACCCTCCGCGTTCGATGCGCCCCCCTCCGTGCCGGACACGGACCCCGCGGGTTCCCCGGACGCTTCCCCTGACGCGATCCCGCCGCCTCGGCCGGTAACGCAGGCGCTTCCAACCGTTCCACCGGCTCCCCCGGCGACGCCGTCCGGAGAGGACGCGGGTGCCCCGGACGCCCGGCCGGCTGCGCCGCCAACGGATTCCCCCGGAAGTCCGGACGCGTTGGAGAGCCCCTACTCCGGCAACGGCGCGCCGCCGTCCGGTGCGGAGGTCGGTAGGGTGCCGACGGAGTCTCCGACCGACTCGGGGTTGAAGTTCACCGCGCCTCGGGACCGCCGCGTCGAGGAGCACGTGCGGGCGCTGCGCTCGCGCCCCGACGATGCGCAGCTTCCCTGCTGGCCCAACGACCTGGCCCACGCCGCGGCTGCATCCAAAGCGCTCGAGAAGGGCGATCGACCCTGTCTCGTGATTTTCTACGACGAGACGGCGCGCGCTTCGCGTTTGGCGGCAGCCGACCTGTGGCCCGTCGTCTTCGAACTCGAATCCCGCATCGATCTGGTCCTCGTCGATCTGACTCCCGGTACGAGGCGGACGCCGACCGACGAAGAGCGCAAGCTGACGCGCAAGTACTACCTCGGGTACGTGCCGACGACCGTCGTGCTGACGTCCGAGAGGAAGCCGAGGCTGCTGAAGAGCGAGCGCGTCGACGCAGCGCTCGTTCGCGCGGCGTTGCTCGAATCGAAGTAGCGCCGATCCGCCGGGGGCGTCGGGGTCGCGCGACCCGGGCAGCAGGTGCGTCGGTTACTGAATGACCGACTTTGCGGCGTTCGCTTCACGGTTCGGCCGCCCCGGAGCGATCGGGCGGCATCGCATCGGGAGGTAGAATCGAGCCCGGAGGCTCCATGCCCGCGATCCGATCGATTCCGCTCCGCCGACCGTTTCGCCGGCTCGTGCTCGTCATGACGGCCTGCGTCTTCTCGGTGCCGCGCCCCGCGGTCGCCCAACCCGACATCGAGCTGCAAAAGAAGATCCGCGTGGCCGTCGAGAAGGGCGCGAAGTGGCTTCTCTCCCAGCGCGACTCGGAGGGCCTCTTCGAGTCTCTCCTGATCAAGGAGAACGAGGCGTACTCGATCGGCGTCTCCTGTCTGTGCGGACTCGCGCTGCTCGCGTCGGGCGAAGCGAAGAAAGACGCGGGGATGCTGAAGACGCTCGACTCCTGTCTGAAGGCGGACGCGAAGGCGGCGGTCTCGGCGTCCCGACGAACGTATGACGCGAGCGCCCTGTTGATGTTCCTGACCGACATGTATCGGCCTGAGCAGAAGCCCGACAAGGACGGCGGTCGCTACGTGAAGCCGAAGTCGAAGGACCCGTGCGGACTGCCCAAGGACGCCGCCGATCGCCTTCAGGAGATCGCCTCGTGGCTGGTGTCGGTCCAATTGAGCGACGGGTGGTGGCGATACCCCGCGTTTCCCCCCGGAGACCTCTCCAACACCCAGTACGCGCTGCTCGGGCTGCGTGCGGCGCGGGACTGCGGCGCGGTCGTGCCGCTCGACTGCTTCGTGAAAGCGATGGATCAGACGCTCGCGCAGCAGGAGAAGGACGGTCCGAAGCAGAAGCGCATCATCAAGGGCAGCGGCAAGCCGGGCGAGACCGATTACGTCGTCGCGAGCGACGATCGCGCGCGCGGATGGAAGTACCAGGCCGAGGCGGGTGGCGTGACCGGCAGCATGACGACGGCCGCCATCGCCATCGTCGCGATCTGCCGCGACGCGCTGTCCAAACCGACCCGGTACGGCGCCTACGATGACGCCCTCGAACGCAAGTCCGCGCGGTCGGTTCAGGATGGTTTCGCCTGGCTCGACAAGAACTTCGCCGTGGACTGCAATCCGCCCCGCCTCGACGGCTGGCACTACTACTACCTCTACGGCCTCGAACGAGCGTGCGCCTTCGCGGGGCGCGAACTCGTGGGGACGCACGACTGGTACGTCGAGGGAGCCAAGTACCTCCTCGGGCAGCAGAAGTCGGATGGGAAGTGGAGTACCGGCTCGCTCGGCTCCGCGGAGATGTCACCCAGCGACATCCTCGATACGGCCTGGGCTTTGCTTTTCCTGAACAAGGCGACGAGGCCGACCGAGCCCGTCAAGGTACCCGTGCTGACCTCGGGCAACTGAGCCGGGGCACCCGCCCGAAAGAGCCCTTTGAATCAACCCCTCCCGGAGCCGGAAGCCGACCTCGTGCGCGCCTGCGCCGAAGGCGACGCCGACGCGTGGGTGCGGTTCGTCGACCGCTATGGCGGGTTGATCGCGACGCTCGCCCGACGGATGCTCGACCGGCGTACGGGTCGTTCGGCAGAGACCGACGTGGACGAGATCGCCGGCGGGGTGTTCCTGGCCCTCTTGAAGGGCGAACGGCGACTCCTTCGGCGGTACCGCCCCGAGTTCCGGTTGAGCACCTATCTCGGCGTCATCATCCGAACCGAAGTCTCGCGGCACCTGAGAGGTGCCGGACGGCGCACGGTGCTTCTGGGCGACGATCTCGACGGACAGGGCCGGGTCGATCCCGCGGCTTCGTCGCCGCTCGCGTTGCTCCTCGAGGACGAGCGTGATGCCGCCGTCCTCGGGCTTCGGGCGGCGCTCGACGAACTCCCGGCCCGAGATCGGCTGCTCCTGACGCTCAAGTTCCTCGACGGGCTCGACTACGGACGGATCGCCGACGTGTTGCGAGTCGAGCGCGACAGCGTCGGCCAGTTGCTGCATCGAGCCAAGGCGAGGCTCGCCGCGCGCGTACCGGAACTGGCACGGTGGGTCGAAGAGCGGGCGGACCGTTCGTAGGTTGTTCTGGTTCGACCCGCGGCGACCGGTGGCGCCCGCGGACCGACCTCTGTCCGGTTTCCGTCCGGCGACCCCTATACGAAGGACGAACCGAGCGTGACGAAGTCGAGCGCCCGGGGGCTTACGAAGTCCGGGACCTACGGGTGGCACCGTTCGATCCGGCAAGTTCGGATTCGCGTTCTCCATCGGATCGGATGTGAAATCCGATCGGAGTCGGCGAGTCGGTGCTGGCAGGGGTGTCATGACGGACCATCGTTTTCATCCGACCGACGCGAGTGACGCCGACCCCTCCGGGGAGCGCGACGACTCGCTGATTCGAGACGCGCTCGCCCATCCGGCCGACGATCGAAACGGCGTGGCGGGCCGTTCGGATGTTGCGGCTCCCGATCCCGGTCGCGTGGCCGGACATTTTGCGGGAGTCGGGGATGGCGATCTGCTCGATGCAGCGGCGCGACACGAGACGGTGCGACGCCTGCTCGTCGAGATCTCGGATCTGAGGCTCGTAGCCGACGCCGCTTCATCGGCAGCGGCAACGAGGTCGGACGCAGGTCCCGTCCGCTGTTCGGATGCGGTTCGGGCGCGTGCGCTCGCCGCCTTCTCCGCCACGAGTCTCCGCGCTCCGACGGCAACGAAGGTCGTCGGGACCGGAATCGGAGCGGCATCCGCCGGCGTCGATGAGAGTCGATCAGCCGTACACGCCGAGGCCGTGTCGGGCGTGTCGGGCGGAGCGCGTCGACCTGTGGAGATGACGCGGTGGAGGAGCGCGAGATGGTCGCGCGCGGCCGTCGCCGCGTCGATCCTGATCGCGTGCAGCGTCGGCCTGCTCGTCGGTGGCAAGGGAGCCGCCGCGGCCGTGCTCGCGCTCGATGGATTCGATCGAGTCGATGCAGCGGGCGCCGTCGAGACCGCGGGCCCGCGCCGTCTTTCGATGGGGGACGAAGTCTCGTCGGGTGTCGGCGAGAGGGTTGCGTTGCGGCTGGCCGACGGGGCGCGGGTGGTGCTCGGCGATCGATCGCGCATGTCGATCGGTTGTGACGCGCCCTGCAACGGGCGATGCGGCGGTGCGGTGTTCGAAGTCGAGTCCGGGGGCGTGGTCGCGGCGGCGGCCAATTCGACCGGAGTCGCCGTGCCCGTCGCGCTTCGTGTGCCGTCGGGGGGCCGTGTCGACGTCCTCTCCGGCGCCGCGAGGGTCGAGCGCGACGCAACGGGGGCGACGTCGCTCGAACTGCGAGCCGACGCGCGGGTGCGCTGGTCCCCCGAGGGCGGCCCGGCACGTGAACTCGTGGGGCCGGCCAAGGTGTTTCTCGATGCCGCGGGACGCCTCGAGACCCGAACGGGAATCGCTCCGGGTACGGCCCCGGATGCGGCGTTTCGAGATCTCGATTTTTTCGGTGAGCCGTGGCGACGGGTCGAAGACGCCATCCGGGTCGGGGCTCGACGCTGGCGAATTCGATCCGACGACGCCGTTCGATCCGACCACACAG
>JANNRO010000121.1:0-3997 GCA_031401505.1 Planctomycetia bacterium | reverse complement strand
CGGTACGCGGCCGAGACGGCGCTGTCGCCGACGCTCGAGAGATCGGTGGGACAGAGCACGCGCTTCACGGGGAAATTCAAGGGACACCTCGATCCGCCAACCGGGCGGGACGACTCACTGGATCAGTCTACGGCTTCGCCGCCGCGCGCTTGCCGTGCAACTCGGTTCCATCGACGTTCTTGACCGATCCGACCCGCGGTTGTTCGCCGGTGACGAAGCCTCGGAAGAGCTCGAGGGCCGCCAACGGAGCGGGCTTGTCCGATCGAAGGAACAGCGCGGAATACGCCGTGACGCCCACGAGCACCATTCGCGGGTCGTCGGCCGTGCCGTGACGCGGGTCGTTGTCGGCCGGGAACCAGGCGTTCCACGAGGGTTCGTACAGCGCGCGAATGCGCGGCCGATGTCGCGACGCGACGGCGAAGCCCGAGACCGACACCCACTCCTTGGAGTGGTTGCGGTAGTACGCGAGGTTCACATGGGGATCGTTCTCGATCTCGGCCAACTTGTCCGAGCCGAGCGACGTCACGAACCAGAAGTCGGCGCCGGTCGCGTGCTTCAACGTCACCATCGGTCGGGACACGAGGTGACCGTCTTCCCGTCGTGTCGTGAACATCGCCGTCTCGATGCCCTCGATCAGGGCCCTCAGATCCTCGACTCGCTTGCTGGCCACGGGGAATCCTCCGACCGACGGGGCGCCATGCGCCGGGAGCGGTTCGACCCTTTGGATGCCGGCGCGGGACCGGCGGTCGGCCCGCGCACCTCTGCCCGTCACCGGCATCCAAGAACCGCGCGCCTTCGCGCCCCGAAACGTCCCTGGTGAGGAGAGACCCCGATGAAGTGGACCGGCATGTACCTATTTGGATTCCTGCTCTTCATGGGCGGCGTGTTCCTTGCGCTTGGCAAGTGGGGCGTGCTCGAGCAAATCGGCACCACTTGGACCATCATCGCGGGGCTGACCATCGTCGGCATCGGCGTGATGTTCGCCGTCGCAAACAGCGGTCGCAAAGAGACGATCGAGATCGACTCGAACTGATCCGCCCCGCGACGTTCACGCCGTGACCTCGAATCGGCGGCGGGACCCGCGTCCGACGCGGGTCCCGTTGCGCAATCGACGCGACCGATGGGGCCCGCTACACCTCGACGTGGGCCGGGTTCTTGACGGGATCGGCCGGATTCGGAGGCTCGCGAAGGGGGCGCTCAATCGGGTTCGCGGGGGTCGGCGGCGGCGGATCTCGACGCTCGGCCGGATTCGGCGACTTCGACGGGTCGGAGCGCGGCGCCGGATCGATGCCCGCCGGATCGGGAAGCGGCGGCGTGGGCCCGGGAGCACGCGCGACGGACGCGCGATCGACCGGCGGCGGCGTGGTCGCCTCGGGTCCGGCGTAGTTCGAGGGTTCCTTCGCGATCGGAGGGCCCGGCGGAGGTTCGTTGGACTTCGTCAGATCGGCGACGTAGCCCGCGGCGCGCGTCGTGTCTTCGGCCTTCGACGTGCCGCCGCTCGCGGTCGAGAGCACGTCACCGGGCAGATTGCGCACGCCCAACTCGCCGGAAGGCATCTGCGTTTTCAGCGAATCCGGACCGGGCTCGGACGCAGCGTCCTTGGCGGCATCCACGGGCGGCGTCGACACGCGCGTCGCCTGTTGCGGCGCGTTCGCGATCTTCTTCGGTTGGTCGTTCGGGGTCATCGGGGGTCTCCACCCCTTCGATGCCACCCGGGACCCGCGGGTCCGACGAGCGGGTCAGACCCCCAATTGAACGAACGTGCGCGCCATCCAGAGGCAGGGGACCGCGTGCGTGCGGAACATGGCGCCCTCGGTCGTGGCGCGCAGATACGAGATCCCGCCGCCCCCCGTGCCCGGACGCGAGCCGATCTGCTCCTCGACGAAGCGGATGTGGCGGTCGCGCCACGCGAGGATCGCGCCGTCCAACCGGAGCGTCTCCTTGAAGAACGCCGTCATCGTCGAGACGTCGGCCTCCTGCTCGAAGAGGGTCGCCGCGATCGTCTCGCGGTGGGCGAGCGCCGAGTCGGTCAATTCGATCTGCCGATAGAGCGCGTCGCGGCTCTCGGGGTCGAGAGGTGCCGCGCCGTGGGGGCGTCGCGCCGCGATGATCGCGTTGCGCACGACGCCCGCAACCAGCCGATCGACGCGTCCCGGCGACAGATCGGGGAGATGGACGCCGACGCGCGCGCGTCCCCGTCCCCATTCGAACGCGGCGTCGAGCAACGCGTACGCCAGATCGCGCACGGAGGGCCCCGCGGCGCGCCGCACGATGCGTTCCCAGCCCCACGGCGACTGCGCCACGTAGGCCGACGAGAGTCGCATCGGCCCGGGCGTCTCGGGTCCCGGGCGCAGCATGCCCTCGGGAATCGGCGGTCCGCCCGGTTCCGGCGTCGAGACGCCCCCCGGGGGACGCAGGCGTGCCTCCTGGATCTCGCGCAGCCCGAGCATCCACTCGAGTTCGCGGAACTGGGTGCTGCCGAACCCCGACGCCGGGTCGAGGCGACCCCGAAATGCCAGAAACTGCGCCGACGTCATCGTCGACAGCACATCGAAGAAGGGCACACAGCACGTGATGGCCGCGCGCGCGCGTGCGAGTCGCGAGGTCCAGCGACGCAACGCGACGTCCAGGTCTTCGAAGGTCGCGGCGGCCGACAACCCGGACTCGGCGCCCAACCGCCCCGGGTTGCCCAGACGCCCCAGCACGCCCTCGAACTGCGGATCGGAGGCGACGGCCTCGTTGACGACGGCCGCGAGCGCGGGATGGCGGCGTCGGTCGAACGACTCCGAGACCTCCGTGTCGTGACGCGAGGCGAGCTCGATGCGGGGCAGCTCTCCGCCGTGCGCCTTCCAGAAGGCCTGCGCCTCGACGAGCACGGAATCGAGCTCGTGGATCATCAGCGCGAACCACGTCTCGAACGCCTGATGGGTGCGGATGAAGAGCACTTCTTCGTGGGCCCACGGCGACTCGACGGGCCATCGGTCGCCGGGCACCCAATTCGGAGGCGGCACGGGCCACGATTCGGCAGCGACGCCCGTGGGGCGGGGCGGGAGGCGCAACGACTCCACGATCGCGCGGTCGTTGATGTACTCCGCGTAGGTCAGATGGCGGGCGGGCGGACGCGGGCCCCGTTCGCCGTTCGATTTCGCCGCCGCGGGCTTCGTGGGCTTCGCCATGGCGCTAGTCGATCCCGCAGGCCTTGCGCGCCCGGGACAATACCGCTCTCGCGTTCGCCCGGGCCTTGACCGCTCCCGCGACCAGAATCTGTTCGACCTCGTCGGGGCGCTCGAGCAACGCCTTGTACCGCGCACGGATCGGTTCGAAGACCTCGTTGATCTTCGCAACGAGGAGTTTCTTCGCGTCGCCGTAGCCCATGCCGCCCGCGCGGTAGCGATCGGCGAGCGATGCCTTCTCGGCCTCGTTCGCCATCAGCGCGTAGAGCTTGTAGATGTTGCAGGTGTCGGGGTCCTTCGGATCGGCGACGCCCTTCGCGTCGGTCCGGATCGTCATCACGATCCGCTCGAGCGCCTTGCCCTCGACCGCGATCGGGATCGTGTTGCCGTAGGACTTGCTCATCTTCTGGCCGTCGGTGCCGACGACGTAGGGCGCCTCGCCCAGCCGATAGTCGGGAATGCGGAAGACCTCGGCGCCGAACGCGCGGTTGTACTTCTGCGCGATGTCGCGCGTCATCTCGACGTGCTGGACCTGGTCGCGTCCGACCGGCACGACGTGGCTGTCCTGGGCGAGGATGTCGGCGGCCATCAGGACCGGATAGGTCATGAGGCCCATTTCGGTGACCTTGCCTTTGTCGCGGTGGTCCTTGTAGGAAACCGCGTTCTCGAGCATGGGGACGGGCGTCACGGTGAGCAGCAGCCACGTCAACTCGGTCACTTCGGGCACGTCGCTCTGCCGGAAGAGGACCGAGCGCGCGGGGTCGAGCCCGCACGCGAGGTAGGTGACGGCGGTCAGCCGCGTGTACTCGCGGAACTTCGCGGCA
>JANNRO010000120.1:0-4561 GCA_031401505.1 Planctomycetia bacterium | reverse complement strand
CAGTCGCACCGTGACGCCGTTGCGGATTCGGAACGTCCGGTACTCGAACACGACGGCCGTGGAGCCATCGGTCGAATTCTTGCATGTGTTGCGCGTCGCGCCGGTCGAAAGCGTCACGTCGTTCGTCGGGTCGAAGTCGTCAGGATTCGCGTCGTTCAGTTGGAATCCCGAACTCACACACGCGACCGGGCCGTTCGCCGTGTCGGGACCGCTGCGAAGGAACAGGTTGGCGCCATTATCGCCGTCACCGGCGAAGAGCAGCCACCCCTGCGCCTTGCTGGGCGAGCGAGCGGAGTTCACGTCACCCGTCGAGAGGTTCGGGTTGTACGGGAAGTCGGTCGTGAACTCGAACGTCCGCTTGCTGATCTGGACCGGACGGTTCTCGGTCACGAACGACACCGTCTTCGGCACCATCGCGTTGCCGCCGAGATCCTGGACGTTGTTCGTCACCTGGACCACGAGCAGCGCGTTGTCCGGGAACTCGCCGAACACCGGCGTTAGCGTCAACTTCGTCGTCAGCTGATCCTGGGAGAGCGTGAACGTCGAGCGCACGCGGCGGGCAGGCGTCGTCGCGGTGCCGCTGCCCCACGATGTCGGCGTGCTCGGCGTCTGGTCGGCGTTGGGGACGAAACCGTTCACCAAGTCACCGGAAGCGTACTGATAGAAGAGCACGGTGTTCTCGTTGACCGTGCAGGGGTTCAGATTCTCGCTGAACGTGATGACGACCTGATTTCCCTGCTGGACCATCACGGGAGCCGAGATCGCCGGGGGAGCCTGCGGATAGGCCCCGTCGACGGGGGTCGTGCCCACGACCGTCGGCGACGCCGAGGGAATCTGGTCTTCGAAGAGCTGGGGGTCGGTGATCAACCGGGTGTGGAAGAGCGCGTTGATCGTCGACTGCAGCGGTTCGCCGGCGAGGTTGCGGATCGCGAACTCTTCGGGCGACCCGACGAGCGTCACGCGGTAGTCGATGTTGGGCTGGAACCCGCCGTCGGAGAGATCGCACAGACCGGGCAGCTTCGGCTCGAAGAAGACCGTCGAACCTTGGATGATGAATTTACCGAAAACCTGCGAGCCGAAGAGCGCCCCGGAGCGCACTTGGATCGAGTCGGGATTGACCGAATTGGGGTCGATCGCGCTGCTGAACCGGAACTCGAGCGTGCGATTCAAGGGCACGTTGTCTTGCGCCGCCTGCAGGAAGTCGACGAGGACGACACCCGGCAGCGTGTCGCCCGTGCCGGATCCCCCGCCGCCGCCGCAACCGGAGGCCAGCATCGAGATGCTCGCGACGGCGACGAGGCCTAGCGGTCGAAACGCACGAACCAATTTGCGTCCCGACGAACGTCCGCAGATCGAGGAAAGGCTGTCGGTCATGGAAGGGGAACTCCGAAAAGGCGCGAAAAAGCGATCCTGAGGCAGGGCTCTGGGCCTACGCAGGGCAAGCATCACGCCAATCACACGGATTCACCGATCGATGTCTAACTCGTTCTTGCATAACGACATGCGCCAATTGAAAGACCCGGGACTTTCGACCACGCCACGCGGTGCCGCCGATTTCGTGCGGTTTCGCACGTACGAGTCTTCCATCCCACGACTACGCAACGAAATGAGGCAAATCGCGATTCCCGTGCGCGATTTCCGGGGCGCGACGGCGGAATAGGACTTTCGTCCCGCATAGTTGGTTGCGTGCGCTTGTCGCTTCGTGTCTACGAGGACAACCGCGCCGACGTGTCATCTCCTCGACCGGTCGCCGCCCTCGCCGGGCGCTGCGCGAGGCGGTTCCATCCGACGCCGCACGGCGACGCCATTCGCTCTTCCCGATCACGCTCTCTTCCCGATCACGCCGCCCGCTCGACCGCGGCGGCCAGCCGTCTCTGCGCGAGCGCTCCGTCGTGATCGCCCGTCGCCGCCAGCGCGTCGGCGAGGAGTTCGTAGCCGAGGACGTCTTCCGGAGCGGCGAGCACGAATCTTCGAAGAGGAGCCAACGCCTCCCGGGGTCGCCCCAGGCGCAGCAACGCAAGGCCCAAGGAGCGCACGGCGGGATCACGCCCCTCGACGACCCGCGTGGCGGCACGCGCCGCGTGCGCGGCGCGAACCCACTGCTCCTGCCCAACGAGCCACGTCGTGAGGAGAGAGAGCGCCCTCGGATGTCGCCGATCGCGACGAAGGGCCGCGCGCAGACGACCCCGCGCCTCCGGAACGCGACCGGCAACCAGTGCGATTTCGGCGAGGGCCGCCCAGAGGTCGGCACCATCGGGATGCCACGACAACCCGCGCAGCAGGGCTCGTTCGGCCGCGGCCGGCCGTTCGCGAGCGAGCAGCGCGGCGGCGACGTCGAGGTGGACCTCGGGGTCTCGCGGATGCCTTCGACTCGCGCTCGCGACCACCGCGACGGCCTCCTTGCGCCGACCCGCCCGTCCGAGTGCGCGCGCGAGCAGACGCGCGGCGGTGGGCGTCGATGGATCGAGCCGGTGCGCGCGACGCAGCGGCGCAACGGCCGCCCGGGCGTGCCCCTCGTCGAGCAGGTACTCCCCGAGCGCGCAACTGGCCTCGGCGCTCGACGGCGTAGCGGCCACGGTCGCGCGAAGCAGCGCCAATCCCGTCGAACGGCGACCGAGCGCCTTCAGCGCACGCGCTTGGATCGACGCCGTCGCGATGGACTGCTCGAACGCAAGCGTCGACTCGACGCCATCCCCCGAGTCGACGCCGTCCTCCGCACGACGAGACACCTTCGCGCCGGGAACGGAGGACACGGAGGAGTCGTGTGCCAGCGACGCGAGCGCAGCCGCTGGCTGACCGATGTCGAGAAGCGCCTGCGCGAGCCGGCATCGCGTTTCGGAATCGTCCGGTTCGAGTTCCACGGCGACTCGATAGTGCTCGACGGCGTCGTCGAATCGTCGGTCGTCGGCGGCGAGATCCCCGAGTCCGAGACTCGCCCCGACGTCGCGCGGATCGCGCGCGAGCGCGCGCTGGAACGAGGCGCGAGCCTCCGTGCTCCGACGTAGTCGGAAAAGGCACCGCCCGATGCCCGTCGCCGCGTCGGGATGGTCGGGGTCGCGCGCCTCGACGCGCCGCCAGGACGCGAGCGACTCGGTGTAGCGACCGGCGATGAAGTGCCCGATCGCCAGATGCCGATGGACATGGGGGCAGGTCGGGTCGAGCGCCTCGACCCGGCGGGCGGCCGCGAGAGCACGGTCCATTTCGCCAAGGAGCACGTAGCAGTGAACGAGTTGGCAATGAGCCTCCTCGAGCTCGGGGGCCAGGCGAATGGCACGGCGAAGCGCCGAGCAGGCCTTCCTGACTCTCCCTAGGCGCCCGAACGCGAGCCCGAGCCCCACCCAGGGCTCGCCGCGCCTGGGTCCGAGTCGGGCCGCGCGCCGGTAACGCCGAACCGCCGCCTCGGGCCGATCGAGTTCGAGATGGCAATGCCCGAGGTAGAGATCGAGCCGGGGGCTCTCGACGCCTCTTTTCTCGAGGTTGCGCAGCATGCGCCACGCGGTCCCGACGTCCGCTTCCTCGAAGCGCTCGATGGCCTTCTGGATGCGGTCCTCGGAGTCGTGCCACATGGTCGAGAGAACCGCCTCCGCTCCGAGTCGTTCGTGGAATCGTCGAACGGCGACGCCACGGGCGCGGCGCACGCGTTCCTGCGGGATCATCGGGACGGAGGGGGACAGTCCGAGACCGTCCTGCCTGCGGCTCGTGCGTCCGGACGAAGCCGTCGAGGCAGAAGGCGCGGCTCGGCACGAGCGGGGTCGATCCGACCGAGAAGGCAGGGGGACGCAGGGACGCCCGATCGGCGAACGGGACTCGAATCCGACTCCGGGCGTTCCGCGGAACGCGCGAACGTTGACGGCCCCGGGACGTCCCCTACGCTCGGACCCTTTTGCGTCGCGAATTCCGCGAAAATCTCCGGAGCGCATGATGAGCACCCCCGAAAAGTCCCCCGACTCCGTCAACGAGAAGATTCTCGTTTCATGGACGGGAGCCGGGAAGAGGCCGCCGCTTCTCGACGTGCGCAACTTCGGCGTCATGGCGCACATCGACGCCGGCAAGACCACGACCACCGAGCGCATCCTCTTCTACTCCGGCCGCATCCACGAGATGGGCGAAGTCCACGAGGGTGAGACCGTCATGGACTACATGAAGGAGGAGCGCGAGCGGGGCATCACGATCACGTCCGCCGCGACCCAGACGTTCTGGAAGGGCTGCAAGCTCAACATCATCGACACCCCCGGCCACGTCGACTTCACGGCCGAGGTCGAGCGCAGCCTCCGCGTGCTCGACGGCGCGGTCTGCGTGTTCGATGCGAAGGAAGGCGTCGAGCCCCAGTCCGAGACGGTGTGGCGACAGGCGAACCGCTACAAGGTCCCGCGCATCTGCTTCCTGAACAAGATGGACAAGCCCGGCGCCGACTTCGAGATGTGCATCGACGGCATTCGCAAGCGCCTCGGCGCCAACGCGGTCCCGGTCCAGTACCCCATCGGCCAGGGCAGCGAGTTCAAGGGCATCGTCGACATCATGCAGGAGGTCGCGATCCTGTACGACGAGGGCAGCGAGGGGC
>JANNRO010000119.1:0-11595 GCA_031401505.1 Planctomycetia bacterium | reverse complement strand
CGTCCACACGGCGAGAAACGTGAAGAGGTACGCCAACGCGAACACCTGCCCGGGGTGCTTTCCGCAGCGTTTTCCCGGCTCGGGCGGTGCGTCAGGCGCCAATACGCCCGCCTCGCGTCCCCAGCGAGGACCGAACAGCGGTGGGCCGTACCAAAGCCCGCCGACCATGAACGTCGCGGCTGCGCAGGCGACGGCGATGAAATTGACGTCGAACATGGCGCGACTCCTTCGGCGACGTCGCCGATGGTAATCCCCCCGCTCGATCCGCATCAATGGGGTTCTCGGGGATCGACCAACTGAATCCAGTTTCCCACCGGATCGCGAAACAGCGGACAGGTACCGGGGCCGTCGGAGCCGACCGGCGTGATCCCGCACGACCGAAGCCGCGCGAGGGAGCCCGGTAGGTCGTCCGTGTAGAGCACGATGCCGGCACCGGAGCCGACGTACGTCGAGGGCCCGGGTCCGGCCGTCCCGCGGCGAATCAGCAGCGAGACGGGCCCCGCGCGAAGCCAGACGGCGTCGGGCCCTTGCCGCACCTCGATCTCGAGTCCGAAACCGTCGACGTAGAAGCGAACGCACGCCTCCACGTCGGTGGCCATGATCTCCAGATGTCCGAAGCGCGCGGCGGAGCCCATGTCCGATCTCCCGAAGTCGACGATGCGTGGAGGGCCTGCGATGGCGCCTCTCGGCGCGCGCTCGCACGTCTGTCCCCGGATCGACGACGGGGGAAGCGTAAAAATGGAATGATACGCGGTCCGCGGTTCGTTGCGCCATCGACCTGCGCCGTCGTCCCGTCCCCGGCGTGTGCGCGAACGCCCGGAAAGACGATGCCGATCAGCCGCGGCGGGGGCGTCTCGTCCGGTCCGACGCGACCGACTGCTCGACGATCATCTCGACCGATCGGAGCAGGGCGCCTCGATGGGTGTCGAGGAAGTTCGTGGCGCGGGCCTTGAACTCCTCGCGCGACGACTCCTTCCGCACGAGTTTCCAATGTTCGGCGAGTTGGTCGCTCGACGTGACCTGCGTGGCGAGGCCCGCGGCGGCGCAGGCTCGCTGTTCGGCCGCCAGATACACATGTGCGTGTCCGAACGAGACCGGAAGCCCCAGGAGTAGAGGCTCGACGAAGTTCTGACCTCGATGTCGAAGCGTTCCGCCCAGGAACGCGGCTGCGGCGAATGCGTACGCCGCCGTCAGCTCTCCGATCGTGTCGAGCAGAAAAACGTCCGCCCCGGCCGTCGGTCGCGAGCGAAGGCTCACGGTGAATCCCGCCTCGACGACGGTGCGTTCCACTTCGCCGATTCGTTCCATCTGCCGGGGTGCGAGGAGCAGCGCGCAAGGCATGTCGCGCCGCACGCGCGCGAACGCTTCGAGGGCGAACGACTCGTCGCCACGCCGCGTGCTACCGGCGGCGAACAGCGGTCGGTCGTCCGTTCGGTGAAGCCAGCGGCCGAGTTCGGTCATGCGCACGGGGTCGACTCGTGCGGGTCGCAGGTTCATCTTGAGGTTGCCCGTAACGGCGGTGTTTGTCCCCGTCGGCACGCTCGCGGCGGCGAATCGCGCTTGTTCGTCCGACTGGAAGTGCACCGCGGACACCGCGCGCAGGATCCGGCGAGCCTCGACGCGATCGAGCGGCCCGAGACTCGTCGCCGGCGTCTTTCCCTCCCGGAAGACCGCGTTCACCGCCACGACCCGAACCCCGGCGGCGTGGCATCCGAGGACCAGCATCGGACGCCAGAAATTCTCCACGAACACGACGACGTCGGGTCGGACGTTCGCGAGCCAGCGTGTCACGGCGGCGGCGAAGTCGAAGGGAGTCGAGGTCGTCGGCTGCCGTGGATTCGATCTCGCCACCGCGTCGAAGAACTCCCGGACCTGCCCGCACCAGGTCGTTCGAACGTCGGGTCGGCGAAGTCGGAGTTCGGTGTCGAGAAGTTCGACGAGTCGGAGTTCGCCGAATCCCTTGCCGACGAGCACGACGTGGGGTCCCCCGGGACGGTCCGGCCGGTCCGACTCGTCGGCCCCCCCGTTCCTGCGGCAATTCCACCTCGCTGACGCGAACTCATTTGCGTGCGCGTGCGGGTTTCGGATGACCTTGCGCAGCTTGCGATAGAGGGTGTACGGCGCCACGACGAGATCGGTGGCCGTCCGCGCCGCTTGATACGGCCCGAGGCGCCCGAATCGCGATCGGGGCGCCATCGCCGGATCGTTCGGCACCCGGTGTCGATGGACGCGCATCGGCGAATCGTACTTGTCGACGCTCGGCCTCGAAGGCCTTCGTGGCGAGCGTGCGAACGTCGGGCAGGAACGGGGGGAAACGCTCGGAAATGGTGCGCGCCGTCGGGCGAACTTGGCCACTCACGGGATGTCGATCGAGGTTTCGATCGACGCTCCGGGCTGGATCACGACATCGACCTCGCGTGCGGACGAGCCGGGCACTTCGACGCGGACCGTCCATCGCCCGACGGGCAGCACGATTTCGCGTTGTCGCCCCCAGATCCCCACCGACGTCCAACTCGTCGTCCGGAGCGCGTCCTCAAACGTAAGTACGGTCGCCGCACCCGCTGCAACGTGGGCGTCCGTCGCGAGCGTCGCCGCGTTCCCGAGCGCCGGGCTTTGAACGACCAGCCGAACCCCTCCCGCGGTGCCCACGGTGATTTCCCGGTCCGCGGTCACATCGGCGTCGACGTGGAGATCGTCGAAGGGCCTGCGCACCCAGTACGACATGCCTCCGCGGCCGTCCGCTCTGGCGACCCAGACGGAGTAGCGCCCGCCGGCCCGGAATCCCCGCACGGCGAAACGACCATCGGTCGCGGTCTCGCCATCGACGGACGGAACTTGCTGCCCGTTGAAGAACACGCGCGCGCCATCGAGTGGAACCCCTGATTCGTCGAGCACTCGGCCCCGAAGGACGATTCCCGCGACCAGCCGGACGTCGATGGGGGAGATCGGTGAGTCCGGCCCCACGCGGATTCGCTCCCGTTTCTCGGGCTCATATCCCTCTGCCCGAACGTTGAGAGACCAGGTACCAGCGGGCACGTCCTCCAACCGGAATCGCCCGGGGCCCACGGGGCGAGCCGTCGGACGCGTGTCCCCGGAGCCGCCGAGCGACACGTCCCAGTTGAGGCTCGGGCGACCGGTTCGTGCGTCGCAAATCGTCCCTTCGACGACGTAGCCCCGCACGTGGGCGGTGAGATCGGCGGGTGCGGCGACGACGGCGACGGATGTGGGGGGGCGGCGGGGGCCGAGTGCGACGCGCACGTCAGCCACGGTTCCGGGAGCGAGCGGAATGTTCGGTGTGGTCACGCGCTCGCGCCCCGGGGCGTGCACGCGCACCGTCGCGTCGCGCGGCCGCGGAGTTCCGTATGGATGGAAGTAGAGCCGTGCTCGTCCGACGTCGTTCGTTCGCGCACCGGGAAGACAGTCCTCGAAGGTCGCGCCCGCAACGGGTTGGCCCGTTTCGTCCACGACCGTGACGAGTGCCGACATTCCCTCGGGGTCGTCGGACCCGAGGGTGAGGTCGGGCGCTTCGACGGTCGCCCCCGCACGAGGGATCACGCTCACGCTCGCGCGGAGAGCCCAAGGCGACGACCCGGGCGGCGCGGCGACGACGTGGATGGGCGGTGTGTCGTCACCGCGGGCTGAGACGAGGGCGAGCGTGTAGCGCCCCTCCGAATCGGTCGTCGACGGCGCCGCGTCGAGCCCCGCGAAGACGGGCGGAATCCATCCCCTCGCCCCATCGGCCTCGGAGAGCGTCCAGCTGACATGGGCACCCGACACGGGTTCGCCATTCGAGCGAACGACGCGACCTCGTACGGTGCCGCTGGTCGTGACCCGCAACTCGAGTTCGACGACTTCGCTCTCCGCCGGCACACGCATCTCGCGCGTCTCGATCGCGTATCCGCTCGCGATGACCCCGACTCGACCCAGGCGCCGCGCTGAAGGGGACCCCGTATGCACGCCCGTTCGGTGCACGCCCCACGCGGGCACGTTCGCCATCGTGAACGCGCCGTCCTCAGACGTCCGAACGTCGCCGAGCGCGGAGTAGTACCCCGGGTTCTGGATCCCTCTCCCGTCCGTCAGCGTGAGTCCCATCACCTCCTGCTCCGACCACAGGACCACGCGAGCCTCTCGGACGGGCTGGCCGGACGCGATGTCCACCACGCGTCCTCTGACGATCGCCCCTCGGCCCAGCCACACGTCCCACGTTCCGAGGCGAGGCGTAGCGCCGCCGGTTGGCACGGACCCCGCTCTGGCTCGGGGTAGGCGAACCGGCGCGAAGCCGTCCGCGGTCACCTCCAGAGATTCCTGCAAGTTCTCGATGAACCCCCGAACCGGTGTCAGGCCACCCAATCGATACGTGCCGTCCGCGGCGGAAACGGCCGTCGCCGTGGCTCGGGCGTTGCCGACGAACCCGGTCCACGTCAGCCGGGCGCCCGATATCGGTTGGTCGTCGAGGTCTCGCACGGTCCCCCGAATCGATTCGCTCCTCGGCAGCACGATCGTGACGTCGTCGCCCGCCTGGACTCCGGCGACCGACGTGGGGGCGAATCGAGCGGCGGTGGCGAGCAGCACGAACGCAGGGGCGTCCGCCGGGAGCGCAACGGTGAACGCGCCCATTGCATCGGTGATCGTCGAACTCACGTCGGCTTCGCCGGCCGCAACCGGATCGATGACGACTTCGACGTCGTCCCGCCACGATGCAATGCGGGCTTCCGGAACGGGTCTCCCCTCGACGTCAACGACACGGCCTTTGGCCTGCGGCGTCCCGCGGGCACCCGTTCTTGCCGTGGCGCCGGCCGGTGGGGCCGCGAGGTCGGCGATGACGGCGCCCGACTCCGGTGGCGCGACATGGGCGACTCCGTACGTAGGCGTGACTCCTTCGGGCCGAAGCTGTTGGCGGAGCATCCACCCGGTCATGGTGACCAGCAGCAGGACGACGCCCCACGCGAGCGTCTTCTTCACCGCCATCGCTCCCACGAGCATCGGCAGCGGCGACGACTGAGGGTTCCCGGCACATGGAGCCAGTGCGATCGCCCAGGCACGGCGGCCTCCCGGGTGTTCTCGATCAAGGCGCTCTCGAAGCAGGGGAAACCGCGACGAAGGCGCGTGCGCGCGGTCTCAAGCGGCACGTCGAGGAGGCGCGCGACTTCGGGAACCGACAGGTCCTCGTAGTAGCGAAGGAGCAGCGCCGAGCGGTAGGGCTCCGCGAGGGCCACGAGTTGAGAAACGAGGCGATGTCGTACCGATGCGGTTTCGGTTCCGCTTGCCTCCGGCTTGCCTCAAGAGAACGGTGGGAAGCGGGCCGATTCTGGAACCCTCGACCTCGTGGCATTCCTGCGCGCGCTGACCGATTCCGGCTTGCCCAAGACCGCACTGGCCACCGCCGTCCAAGCGGTTCTCGGGGGCGGGCGGGGCGGGCACCCGACCGGAGCCGAGACGCCGAGGGCGAAGCGGATCTGAACGGTTGCCGACGGCTCGGCGGTCGAGGCGCGGGGGGCTCGTCCCCGTCCCGCCGTCAACTCTTCCGGGCGGCCCGCACCGATGTGCGCAACCGCTCGATCAAGCGGCCCCTCGCCGGTACCGTCTCGCTCGTGCGATCGATCGCCCGCCCCGACTTCGCTGGCCCTGCCGCTTCGGTGATGCGCATCACGCGTTCCTTCCTCGCGTTCGTGGCCCTCGTCGGATGCGGTCAGGAGGCAGCGTCTCCGGTCACCACGACGTCGGCGGGGCGGGCGGGAAGTCCGGTCACGGTCGTGTCGGCGCTCGCCCCGGCGGCCGACGCGAAGTCGGTCTCAGCGTTCCTGGCAGGGTGGGCCGCACCCGATGGGTCCGAGATCGACCCGGCCACCGGCTATCCCGCGCGGATTCGTCGGTCAAAGGGGCGGGCGGTGATGGTCCTGATCCCGTCGGGCACGTTCCAGATGGGGGCCGTGCCGGGAGACACGTACGCCTTCGACACCGAGCGACCGCGGCACGCGGTGACGATCTCGCGGGCGTACTACATGGACGAGAGCGAGGTGACGAACTCCGAGTTCGAAGAATTCGTCGACGCGACCGGCTACAAGACGACAGCCGAGGTGGCCGGAAGCGGAGTCAGGGCCGACGAAGATGGGAATCCGAGAGAGTCCGAGGGCGCGACTTGGAAGTCGCCCTGGCCTGGGGGGAGTCGACCGTCGGACGGGACGCAGCATCCGGTCGCCTTGGTCTCTTGGAATGACGCCAGGGCTTTCGCCGACTGGGCGGGCGTCGCGCTCCCCACCGAAGGTCAGTTTGAACGGGCGATTCGCGGCGGCCACGAGGGACGGATCTTTCCGTGGGGGAACGGGTTGCCAGCACCGAGAGGGTTCGGCAACTTCGCCGACGACAGCGCGAAGCGGCGGTTCAAGGGCTGGGCTCTCACGATGACCGGGTACGACGACGCCTTCGAGAGGACGGCCCCGGTGAAGCGGTTCTCGGCGAACGAGTTTGGCCTCTACGACCTGAGCGGAAACGTGTGGGAGTGGTGCGCGGATTGGTTCGGGGTCGCCTACTACGAGTCGAGTCCTTCGAGAGATCCGGCGGGACCCGCGTCCGGAACCGAACGAGTCATGCGTGGCGGCGCATGGAGTTTCGATCCACGGGGCCTTCGAGTATCCGATCGCACTCCCGGCGCACCGACGGACCGAGACGACAACGGCGGTTTTCGCTGCGCCAAGAGTCTGCCGTAGCTCGCCGCACCGTTGACTCGTAACTTTGCAATCCGCGCTTGCCTGGGCGCTACGTCAGGTGCGGGGCGATGTTACGTCGACCGCCGACGCGACCTGTGCTCGCAGTTGTGCCCTTTCTCACGCATACGCCTGCATTCCCTCGCACTCGCTCGCACTCCATTCAGGTGAACGCGAGACGACGGCCTACAGAGAAACGGGGACGCGAATTCTCGTCGTCGACGGCGCCGTGCTCCTGCTCGTCGACGGATTGCTGCGACAGGCAGAGAACGTCCGCAACCCGGGCCTCATGTTCGCGTCGGCACGAACCCTTCTTCGCGCAGCCGTGGCGGGACGAGATTGCCCTTGAACGACGCCCCCAAGCGATCGAGCGCCGGGATGGACGCGTTCGACCTCGACGGGCTCGCGCGCTACGTGACGCGGCGAACGCTCGCCACGGAGGCGGTGTGGAGGCGCGAAGCCGGTCGCGTGGAGGTGCTGACGCCGTCGGATCCCGCGACGGGATCGGCGTCGGTGACGTTGGACGTGCTCGACTTCGTCGCAGCGGCGTTGACGCACCTCTTGGACGGAGGAAAGCATTGGGAACGCTGCTACGGCGCCGACGCTCGCCCCGCCCGCGAAGCAGTCGCGCTGCGTGCCTCGGCGTCGAACCGGGCTTCATCCGGCGGGCGCGGGTGCCTCCGACGGCAGCAGAAGCACGGGGACGGTCAGCGGGGCGCGGGACCTTCGGCGGGCGCGGGCTCGTCGGCGATCCGCGCGAGGTTCGCAAGCCGGTCGGCCGGGAGACCCGCCGAGTCCTTGTTGCCCCGCGCGGCCGCACGGATCAACTCGCGGCCCTGCGGCGTGTGCACGGCCTCGAGCGCGATCCAGGCATAAGCTTCGTTGTGTGTCCAGAGCTGTCCGATCAGGTACGCGATCGACTCGGGCGTCGCGACGCTCGCGAGTCCGCGCATCGCGGACACGAGGAGCGGTGAGCGCTTCTCCGACGTGTCGGCTCCGATCGCCGACACGAGCACCTCGACGGCGGCAGGGGTGCGCACGTCTTCGAGCAGCGCGAGGATGCGTCCACGTCGCGCGAGCGAGGTGCCCGCGTGGCGGCGCAGGAGTTCCTCGAAGCTCGCGCGGTCGCCCGCGCGCGCGAGCGCCGCGTGCGCGACGCGCTCGACCGCGGGGGACTCGGTCGAGAGGAGCGCGTCGACGTACGCGACCGCGTTCTCGGGCGAGATCGCCGCCTCGAGTCGATGGCCGAGCTCGATCGCGGGGTCGCCCGACGGGAGTCCCGCGAGCGTCTCGAACGATCGCGCGACCGCCTCGAGGTCGCGAGCCGCCGCGGCGCCGTCGGGGTACCCGGGTGCCCGGGCCCGCAGCGGCCGCGACGCGACGAGATCGTCGCGACGAGTGGGCTCGGTCGGCGCCGCAGGGCGCGCGTCGCCCGAACGGAAGGTCTCGGACCCGCCGACGCGCACGATCGCGACGCCCAAGGCGGCGCCCAGACCGAGCGCAAGGGCTGCCAACGCGGGGCGGCGACTCATCCGGGTGCGCCTAGGGGATCGTCACGTTTCGCGTGGCGGAATTGTTCGTCTCGTCGGTTTCCGGCAAGACGTTGGTCGGGTCGACGGTCGCCTCGAGCACGTAGGTGCCGGGCGCGAGGCCCGTGATATCGATCCACTGTCCGGAGATCTGCGACGCGTAGATGTCGGACCAGCCGGCCTGGATGCCCTGGTAGTCGCAGGAGTAGCGAGCCGCCGGGTTCGACGTCCGATCCCACCTCGAAAGGTCCTCGAGGCAGAAGCCGACTTTCTGGCCGGTGCGCACGACTTGGCCGCCCGTGCTCAACAGCCGATAGCGCGCGAATCCAGCGAAATGGTAGTGGCCGTGGCAAGGTGCGTACGAGTAGCGCGGGTTGGTCGCAGGATCCCCCATGACGAGGTCCCCGGGCCCGACGTTGCGGGTCTCGAGCGTGAAGCGCAGCAGACGGCGCGTCCCGGCCACGACGATCCCCTCCTGCACCTCGCAGTCAGTGGCGGCGAACGTCTCGGTGGTGATGCGGGGGTTGAAGGCTCCGGGGCGCACGATCAGGTCGGGCAGGAGCGTCGGCGTGCCCGCGCCCGTGCAGCTCGCGGTCAGCGTCACGCCCGAGTACGCGCTGTAGCCGTGGAGCATGACGAACCAGTCGCCTGCCGCGGGGTTGTCGATGACGACCGACTCGTTGCTGGTCGCTGTGTAGGGGCGACGGTCCCACACGGACGTCGTCGCGAGCCGGCCGTACTTCACATAGATGTCGCAGTCGCCGGCACCGCCGTTGATCGTGAACGTCGCGCGCGACTGGCCCGCGGGCACGGCGAAGGCGAAGTTCGCGACGCTGGACCGCGCGCCGGACAGGTTGGGCACCGGCACCGCGTTCTCGAGGTTGCGAACCGCGTCCTCGACCACGTACGTCGCGGTTGCGACGGGACTCGGCGTGAACCCGACCGCGAACGCGACCGCCTTGATCGTCGTGGTGGCCGTCAACTGGATCGCCGCCGTGAAGTTCTCGGAGAGTTCCGTCGGCGTGCTTCCGTCGGTGGTCGTGCGGATCACGGCGAAGGGCGTCGTCGTCGAGAGCGAGACGCCGACCTGCCCGCTGTAGGTGCCCGGGGCCGGGGAGAACACCGGCGCGACCGCGACGGGCTGGCCGACCGGTGCATCGACCGTCGCCCGGAGCGTCACGCCCGCGTACGCGCTGTACGCGCGCAGCATAACGAACCAATCGCCCGCGGCCGGGCTCGCCACGATCACGGTCTCGTTGCTCGTGCCCGTGTAGGGGCGGTAGTCCCAGGTCGTGCGGCTCGGTACGCCCGCGTAGCGCACGTAGAGATCGCAGTCGCCGGGCCCTCCCGCGACGACGAACGTCGCACGTGTCGCTCCCGCGGCCACGGGCACGCGGAAGTAGATCATCGAGCCCGACGCCTCGGAGTACGGGCCGACGGGGACGCCGCTCGTCAGCAGATCCGGGTCGGCGGACGTGGCGGCGCCGATCGTCGTCGCGAACGACGGCGAGAGCGCCGCCACGAGGAGGAGCGTTCGGAGCCATCGGCGAGAGGGGAATCTGGACATCGTCTGCACCCGTGAAAAGAGGGCGATGGCGGGGTGTATCTCCTCCGTCGGGCGCGCGCAATGGAATTGAGCTGCGTCGAACGACCTCTGGACCCGACGCAATGCGCGACAGGGCATCACGCCGGAGCCGGGGTCGCCTCCCGGGTCACGTTGTCCGAGGCGGTGTCGGTGAAGCACCGCTTTCGTAAGGCCGCGGTCTCCGGTCCAACTTCGCCACCCGGACTCTATTCCAGTTCGCGCGAATATGAGCACGCACCGGCATGGAGTCCTACACCGATGCCCACCTGCTCGATCTCCACGGCGCGGCGGAACGCGCGGCGGGGACGCCGGGGGCGCTATGCCAAAAATCAGCCAAGTCGCCTGCCAGAACCGGGCAAAAGGCCGCAGAACTCCGCAACGCGGCGGCGGCTCCCGAAGGCGCGCCAGATGAGGCGCAAAGTCGCCAAAAGCCCGCGAAGAACGCGGATGGCACGTGGTGGGCGCAGAGGGACTCGAACCCCCGACCTCGTGCGTGTGAAGCACAGGAGCGTCCCCGAAAACGAGGCGCTACGTGGGCCTGGCGATGCGTTTGCGAAACCGCTTGCCTGTGGCTTGCCTCGATCGGGGGTCGTGGGGGAGGCTTCGGGCTCCATCGACCTCGCCGACGTCCTTCGCGCGCTCGCCGACGCCGGGCTCTCGCCCGACGCACTCGCGGCCGCCGCCGAGGCCGTCTTGCGGGCGTCGCGCCCGGCGAGGGCGCCGGGGGCCCCTCGCCTCGTCGAGGGAGCGTAGCGTCGGCCCGGCGCGTCGCGGACCGTCCTAGGCCTGTCCTCGCGGTTGGCGGGGCGCCCGCCGCTCCGCCGTCGGCCGCCGTCGAGATCGAACCCCCGTCACAATCGCGCTGACGCCGCCGACGATCATTCCGAACGACGTCCAATCGCGGGCCCCGGGGCGAATGCCGCGAAACGGGGCCTCGATGACCCCCTCCATCGTGATCACGCCTTCCATCGGCGGATTCCGATGGTCGTCGGCCGCGAGCGCGGCGGAATCGCTCGTCGCCCAACGCGGCGGCACCCCGAGCCACCCGCCGCTCAGTCTCGCAACACCATGGACCGCGACCGAGAGCCCGACGACGACGAGGGAGATGCGGACGGCGGAGTGCACCACACGATCGTAGCCGGGGGCTCTCGTGCGAGGTCGGCGGGGTGCCTACGTCGTCGCGCTCGGTCGCCGCGGTCGGGGCCACGCGGTGAGGGCGACGCCCGCCGCCACGACGCCGCGCGAACCCCATTCCCAGCCGGGGCGCGGCTCGGTGTTCCCGCTCGCGCTCGCGTTGACGCTCCTCGTCGAGGCCGGAGAGTTCGCGGACGGCGGCCCGAGGCGAGCCACTCCCGTCGACGCCGCGAGGGCCTTGCTTGGCGGCGGGTCGGGAAGGAGCCATCGCGACATCGCCACGGCGTGAGGCTGCGACGTCGTCGCCGCCGTCCGTCCCTGCGACCGCTTACGCTTCCGGATTGAGGGCCGGCCCTGCAGGCAGATCGAGGGCCCACTCTGAAACCGTGGAGTTTTTCGCGTGAACACCTCCGACATCCTGATGATCCTAGCCGTGCTGCTCTCGCCGTTCGTCGCCGTGTTTGCGCAGCGGGCGGTTGAAGACCGGAAAGAGAAGCGCGGGCGGAGGCTGGAGCTTTTCAAGAGCCTGATGGGGACGCGCGGGTCGGCGCTATCGGATGCGCACGTTCGGGCCCTCAACATGATCGAGCTGGAATTCGATCAACCCAACGACGAAGCCGTGCGGCGGGCTTGGCGCGCTTAC
>JANNRO010000118.1:0-5464 GCA_031401505.1 Planctomycetia bacterium | reverse complement strand
CCGGTCCGCAGACTCGGCACTCGGACGTGGACTCGAACCGGGCAGGGTCCCCCGTTCGACGTATTGGCTCGTTCGCGACGGCCGGATATCGGGGTGTAGCAGACTTCGCCATCAACTGACGCCGGAACTCGACGTCGAGGGTGGACACATCGGTTACGACGTTCGGCCGACCGATCGGGGACGCGGCATCGGCACGATCCTCCTGCACCTCACGCTTGGTCGTGCCTCAGCCATGGAATTGACGACGGTTCGAATCACCTGCGACGCCGACAACGTCGGCTCGATTCGGGTGATCGAGAGGAACGGGGGCCGACTCGTCGGCCAGGTCGTCTCTCACACGAGCGGAAAACTGGTCCGACGGTACTCCGTCCCGACCGTCAACACCCCTTGAAGTTCGGCTTGCGCTTCTGGACGAACGCGCCGAAACCCTCCTTCGCGTCGGCCGTGTGGAAGAGACCGGACTGAAGCTCGCGTTCGAGCGCGAGACCCGACTCCAGAGGCAGCGCCTCCCCCGTTTGGCACGCGCGCTTGATCGCCCCCGCGGCGCGGGCCGCGCGGTTCGGCAGACAGAGCGTGCGGGCGAACGCGATCACGTCGGCCCAGAAACTCTCCGCCGGGAAGATCTGGTTCACGAGGCCCAGCGAGAGCGCCTCCTCGAACTCGAAGTTGCGTCCCGTCACCATCAGTTCGATCGCCTTCGAGACGCCGAGCATGCGGGTGAGGCGCTGGGTGCCGCCCGTCCCCGGCAGGACGCCGAGCGCGATCTCGGGCGCGCCGATCTTGCCGGCGCCCTTCTTCGCGAAGCGCAGGTCGGCCGCGAGCGCCACCTCGAGCCCGCCACCGACCGTGTGACCGTTCAACGCCGCGATCACGATCTTCCTCGTGTGCTCGAGCTTCAAGAGCGTCTCGTTGGCGTGGAGGCAAAACTCGTACTTCCAGTCGGGGTCGGCGTTCTCGAGCATCCCGATGTTAGCGCCCGCGCAGAAGAAGCGCTCCCCGGCCCCCGTCAACACGATGACGTCGGTCTCCTTGTCGAACCGCGCCCGCAGGATCGCGGCGTCGAGGTCCTTCATCATCTCGTGCGAGTAGGCGTTGGCCGGCGGGTCGTCGAGCGTCAGGATCGCGATGCGGTGTTCGACGCGGTACGAAACGAGGGCCATGGCGCGCTCCACGAATTGTCGAGAAGGGAGCGCGCGAAGGTACGCATGGGGGTACCCTTTGTCGATGGACGCAGATCCCGTCGGCGACCTGGCTCTCCTCGCCGCGAGAGATCCCCGCGTCCGGTTCGCGGCCGAGGCGAGACTTCGCGAGGCGGGCCCCGCCGGGTGGGACGCGCTCGCGCAGCTGGCCGCCTGCGATCCTCTGCCGCCACTGCTCCGGGCACGGGCGTCCGATCTGCTCGGAACGCTGCGGCGCGAACGCACCGTCGCCGCCTTCCGGGAAGCCGTCCCCGACCCGACGCACGCCGACCTCTGGACGGCGGCCGTCGCCATCGCGACCGAGGGCCATCCGGATCTCGATTGCCGGCGCGTCGACGAGCGCCTCGAGCGGCTCGTCGAGGACGCGCGCGAACGCGTGGCCGAGGACCTCCCGATCGCCGCGCGCGTGACTCAATTGACGGCCTTCCTCCACGGCGACGCCGGGCTCCACGGCAGCGAGAGCGGCCCGGCCGACCTGCGCAACTCCTACCTGCCCGACGTGCTCGAACGACGAACGGGTATTCCCGTGACGCTGGCGGTCGTCTGGCTGGAAGTCGCGCGACGCTTGGGCCTCTCGGGCGCGGGGGTCGGCCTCCCTCTCCACTTCGTCGCGCGCTGCGAGACGTCGAACGGCCCCGTCTTCATCGACGCCTTCCACGGTGACGTGCTCGACGCGTCGGGTTGTCGGCGCCTCGTCGCCAAGGCGGCCGGGCGCGAGGTCGAGGTGCCCGATCGGCTGCTCAATCCGCTGCGCACGTCGGAGGTCCTCACGCGGATGCTGCGCAACCTGCGCGCGGCCCACGAACGTGCGGGGAATCTTCACGCGGCGCTCGCGACGGCCGATCGACTCCTTCATCTCGAACCGCTCGATGGTGGATCACTTCGAGACCGTGCGGTGCTCCTCGCCCGCCTCGGTCGACCTACGGCTGCCGCGCGAACGGTCGCTCGAGCACTTGCCCTCGAGCCCGAGGCTCCCGATCGGACGCGGCTCGAAGCCTTCCGAAAGGCGATGTTGCGCGACGCGGCGAGGCTCAATTAGCGATCGGCGCGGCCGCCAACGCCCACGATTCCTGTCGAGAGGGGTCGGGGGGGCGGGAGTAGATTCCCGACATGTCGCCGACGGACGCCCCGCCGGAAGAACCGATGACCCTCGAAGAGATTCGCGAGGGATGGAGCCTGTTCGACGGGGAAGAGCGCGTCGAAGCGTTCAAGCAGCTCGTGCGCCGCGACGCCGAGGACTTCTTCCTCGATCTCACCGCCAGCGAGCAGGCGGTGCTCGTGCTCGGGATCGCGCCGACGGAGCGCCGCTCGTGGCTCCGACTCCTCGCCCCCGACGACGCGGCCGACTTGATGCAGGAAGTCCCGGGCGAGCTTCGCCCGGGACTCATCGCGCTCCTCGACGACGTGACGCAGAAGGACGTCGCCGGCCTCCTCGTCTTCGCCGAAGACGACGCCGGCGGATTGATGAACCCGCGCTACGCGCGTCTGCGCCCCGACATCGGGGTGGACGAGGCGATCAGCTATCTCCGCAAGCTCGCGCGCGAACGCCTCGGCACGATCTACTACGCCTACGTCCTCGATCCCGAGATGCACCTGCTCGGCGCCGTCTCGCTGCGCGAACTCTTCGCCGCCACCCCCGACAAATTCGTCCGCGACGTCATGCAGTCCGAGGTCATCAAGGCCGACGAGCAGATGGACCAGGAACAACTCGCGCGGCTCTTCGCGCAGCACGACCTCGTCGCGATCCCGATCATCGACGCCGAGAACCGGATGAAGGGCATCGTGACGATCGACGACATCGTCGACGTCGTGCGCGAGGAGGCCACCGAGGACATCCAGCACATCGGCGGCACCGAGGCGCTCGACGAGCCGTACCTGACGGGTCGGTTCTGGAACATGGTCCACAAGCGGGCCGGCTGGCTCGCCGCGCTCTTCATCGGCGAACTGTTCACGGCCACCGCCATGCAGGGCTACGAGGAGGAATTGAAGGCGGCGCCGGTGCTGATGATGTTCCTGCCGCTCATCATCAGCAGCGGCGGCAACTCGGGCTCGCAGGCGACCACGCTCGTGATCCGCGCGATGGCGCTCGGCGAGGTGAAGTTGAAGGACTGGTGGCGCGTCATCCGCCGCGAACTCGCGAGCGGCCTGGCGCTCGGCGCGCTGCTCGCCCCCATCGGGGTGATCCGCATCCTGATCTGGCAGGCGATCGGCTGGGGCGACTACACGCAGTACTACGGCCGCGTCGGCGCGAGCGTCGGGTTGAGCGTGATCGGGATCGTGACCTGGGGCACGCTCGCGGGCTCGATGCTCCCGTTCATCCTGCGCAAGCTGGGCTTCGACCCCGCACGCGCGTCGGCGCCGTTCGTGGCCACGCTGGTCGACGTCTCGGGCCTCGTCATCTATTTCACGATCTCGAAGGTCGTGCTGACCGGCACGCTGCTCTGACGTCGCCCGCGTCGAGCGAGACTCACGCGAGCGCCGACTCGATCCGCGCGGCGCGACCGCCCTCGAGCGTCAACGCCCGTCCAGCCGTGCCGAGATCCCACCGCACGAAGCCGAGCGATCGGACGCGGGCCCCGTCCGCCGTTCGGGCCGCCGTGGTGACGCGGCCGACGGGCTTCGCGCCGTCGAGCAGCGGCGCCTCGAACATGGGCATGTCGCGGCCCTCGAGTTCGACGCGGACGAGCCGCGTCGGCGGGTGGCCGCGGTGCTTGGCCATCACGACGGGTTCCTGCCCGAGATAGCAGCCCTTCGTCCATGAAATCGACGCGTCGAGTCCCGCTTCGTTGGGCAGGATCCGGTCGTCGATTTCCGCTCCGAACCACGGAGCGCCCACGTCGATGCGGAAGGCGTCGAGGGTGGCGCCCTCGACCTCGCGCGCGCCGATCGCGCGCATCGCAAGTTCGATTTCCTTCGCTTTCGCCGCGGGCGCGACCAATCGATGCGCCGCCGTCGATCCGAACGAGAACGGTGCCGAGTGAACTCGCGCGACCGACCACTCCGCGGGCGCGCCGACGACGACCCCGCTCGTCCACTGGTTCGTCATGTCGCGAAACGTCACGTCGTCGGCGATCACATAGCGCTCGAGCGCGGGGATCGTCTTCTCGGCGGAGACGGCGCAGAGCATCAGCACAAAACGATCGCCCAGGTTCCACACGAACGGATCGCCGACGACACGACCGCGAACCGTCAGGAACAGCGACGGGCGCCCCTCGCCGACCGCGATGCCCTTCACGTCCTGCGTGAGCATGCGGTGGAGAAAGTCCCTCCCGTCGGCCCCGGTGACCTCGAAGACCCGGTCCTCGGGGGTCGGAATCCACACCGGAGTCCCGGTCGATCGGGCGACGGGACCCGCTTCCGAAGGTCGCGTCATGTCACGAGATCCGCCGGAGCCACCCGCGACGACCCATCCAGCGCAGCATCGTGAACGCGATCACGACGCACAGCCCGAGAATGAGCCAGTAGCCCGCCGGATGGGCCGCAAGCGGCACGGGCACGTTCATGCCGAAGAGCCCGGTCAGGAACGAGAGCGGCAGCAGGATGACGCTGACGACGGTCAAAGACTTCATCACCTCGTTCATGCGGTTGCTGATGACGCCCAGATACGTGTCGCGCAGCCCGCCGAGCGTCTCGCGATGGTCTTCGAGCGAGTCGTGCAGCAGGATCAGGTGGTCGTGGACGTCGCGGAACTGGTAGCAGGTCTCGCGCGTCAGCGTCCGGATGGTCCCGACGGCGAGGCGCTGGACGCTCTCGCGCTGGTTGCGCGCGGAACGCAGGAGATGGCGCACCGACCGGCGCAGGCGAAACAGCGTGGGCAGGATCGACTGGCGCGACGTGGTCTCGAAGACCTCGACCTCGAGGCCCTCCACGCGCTCGTCGATCTGGTCGAGGATGGGGAAATAGGCGTCGACCGCGTTGTCGACGACGTTGTGGTAGAGCACCTGTGCGCCCTTGCCGAGCTCGTGCGACGGGTTGCGACAGACGGCCGCCCAGAGATCGTCGAGCGGCTTCCAGGGCCGATCGTGCACGGTGACCAGCGTTCCCTTCAGATAGAAGATCTCGACCTCGAAGAGCTCGATTTCGTCGGTTCCCCGAAGATACGGCACCATCACGACCTGGAAGACGTAGTCGTCGTACTCGTCGAGCTTGGCCGAACTGTGCGTCTGCGAGAGATCCTCGATCGAGAGCGGGTGGAAGCCGAACCCCTCGAGGAAGAGCTTCGTGTCGGCGGCGTCCGCGCCCGTCACGTCGAGCCAGAGCACCTT
>JANNRO010000117.1:0-7726 GCA_031401505.1 Planctomycetia bacterium | reverse complement strand
CCTCGTCGATCAGGTAGCCTCGGACTGAGCGACGTGCACACGTCGGCGCGAACGGATCGCGGCCCGACGACCGGCGAGCGCCGTTCGCACCGAGAACTCAAGGGCATTCGTCGCCGAGCCGTACGTGTTCGGACGCCCACCTCTGGGGTCGACGTGCTCGCTGGACTCCGTCCGGCGTTGCCGATCGAGACGGGTCAACGGCAACGGACAGGTGCCGGAAAAGTAAAAGAGGCCCGAGCGACGAATCGCTCGGGCCTCCGCACGGCTTCGGCCACTGTCGGCCGAGTCTATGCTGCTCGTTGCCACCCTGGGCTACTGCGGATTGTTCGGATCCGGATTCGGGTTCGGCACCGGCTGTTCGCCCGGAGGGGGCGTCTCAGGAAGGACTCCGCCCGGCGGCGTCTCGGGCAGAACTCCGCCCGGGGGCGCCTCGGGAAGGACCCCACCCGGACCCGGAACCGGGACCGGCACCGGATCGCCACTCGGAGGCGTGACAGGGGGCAAGCCGCCCGGCGGCGGGGTCGCCGGATGGATCGGGCCAGGGGGGGTCGGATGCGTCGGCCCCGGGGGGGTCGGGTGCGTCGGGCCCGGGGGAGTCGGATGCGTCGGGCCGGGGGGAGTCGGATGCGTCGGGCCTGCCGGCGGAGTGCCGGGAACCGTGGGGACAGCAATCGGACCACCCGGAGGCGAGGTCGGCAGACCGCCCGGGGGCGAGGTCGGCAGACCACCCGGGGGCGAGGTCGGCAGACCACCGGGGCCGCCCGGCGTGAGGGCCGGCGGCAGCGGATTCGCCGGGCCAGCGACGCCCGAATCATCCGGAGCGGGCGACGGAGTCGCGGGCGGCGTCGCAGGGGTCGACGGCGGGGTCACCGGCGGAGCGAACTTGCCCGCCGCGGGCGCACTGCTCGGACCCTTGCCACCGGTGCTCGCCACGCCACCACCGGCACCCGTCGACACGCGCAGACGGGGCGGAACCCCGGTCGGCATGTTGTTGCGGGCCGTGTCGTACAACGGCGTGTTCTTCATCTTCAGCGTCTGAAGGCTGTCCGCCATCGCCGTAAACGCGGCGGTGATCTTCGGATCCTTGTCGACGATCGAGGAGTAGATCGTGACCGCCTCGGAGTGGAGACGGTAGTTCTTCAGGATCTGCGCCTTCGCGAGTTCGCGAACGACGCCCGGAGCCATTTCGCCCGCGAGCTTCGCTTCGGCCTTCGCGACCTGGGGCTTGTCGAGCACCTTGAACGAGGCCGTCACCGGCTTCTGGCTCTTGCTCGCGAAGAAGATGCCCCACGTGACCTCGTCGCCCGTGCGTAGCGCGTTGATCACGTCCTGGGGCAGCTTCGCCTGCGTCTTCACGTCCTTCGGGGCGAACGGGGTCTCGAAGAGAACCTTGCTGCCCTTCATGAACTTCAGGACGCCGTCGTCCTTGTAGTCGACGGTCGCGTCGAGCCGGAAGGTGGAGAGACCTTCCTTGCGCACGTCGCCGGCGGGCCACGTCGGGAACACGATTCCCTCGGCAGCGCCCGCTCGGTCGGTCGTGATCGGTGCCGTGGCCGGCGTCTCGACGCCGAGCGTGTTGAGCGTGGAAGCGAGTTCCGTCGGATCGTTGACGTTGATCTCAGAAGGAATCGCGCTCGTCGCGGGAGCGATCGAGGAGGTGGTCGTGCTGGACGTCGACGGTTCTGGACCGCCGCAGCCGGTCAGCGTGGTTGCCGCGGCGGCGACCCCCGCGACCAGCATCGCTGTGAAACTCTTCATCTTCCGCGGATCCATAGAAAAACTCCTCGTGAGGCGTACGCCCCGGCTTCTTCGGACGGGCTAGACCCCGCACCCACATGCGTGGACCGACCGCCCGTTCACCCTGTCAAGCGGAGTCCGGTCGTTCCTGTTTCGCAGGAACCGGGGTCCGCCGAAGGTTGCCCGGGGACGAAAGGTGGTCCGGGGAGTATAGGGTCGGCCCCCCCGGGTAGGCAACGCGAGTTCCCGTACATCTTGGCCGCTCGGGGCGAGGCTCGGCGAACGGGGTCGTTTCTGCCGGTTGTGATGCCGAATTCGGGCGCGAGCACCGGGACCGTAGTGCGTTGTTTCGGCGTACAGGCCCCGCTGCGCGATGGCCTGCGAGCGCCTCGGGCGTGTTTCGATCGCGAGCATCGCCGCGGACCGACCGTTTCGGTAGACTCCGAGGGTCCAAGGGCCCCGATCGAGGAGGCGAATGCGTCGAGAGTTCCTGTGGTCGCTCGCGCTGCTCGCCATGGCGGCGACGGCCCGCCTCGAGGCGGACGACAAGCAGGCTCCCCCCCCGGCGCCCGTTCGACCATCACCCTCGCCCCCCGTCGCGACCCCGGGGCCTGCTCGGACTTCGCCGGCCCCGACGCCCGAACAGTCGGCGGATGCGGTGCTCGCCGCCCGTGCGGCGAAGGACGACGCCCGGCTGGGAGCCCTCGCGGCGCTCGACGAGCCCGACCCCTGGCTGGTCGTCGATCTCCTGTTGACGAGAGGAAAGTCGACGGCCGCCGACGCCTTCGCGCGCGCCGCGCCGCGCAAGGATGTCGAAGGCCTCGCCGCCCACATCGCGTCGCGGATCGAGAAGCCCCTCGACCGTCCCGCGCGCGACGCGCTGGCGGCCGCCATCACGGCCCACGGAGAGGGAAACGACCCGAGAGCCATCGAAATCCTCGGTGGCGGGCCGTCGAGTGACGACCCGATCGCGGCCGTTCGGGCCGGCTACGTGAAGGGACTCGCGCTTCGGGGTGCCCGGCGCCTCGTCGAGAGCGCCGAGGCCTTCGAGATCGCGGGCGCTCAAGCGAAGGCGATCGGGTGGCTCGCACGCGCCGACCGCTCGATGTACGAGGCGGGGATGTCGGCGATGTCGGCCTCGGAGTGGCGGCACGCGCTTGCCGCCTGGGAAGCGCGGATCCCGATCGCGAAGGCGCGGGGCGACGATCGAGCCGTCGCCGTCACGCTCGGCAAACTGAGTTCGATCTCCAAGTCGTTGAGCGATTATCCGCGGGCGCTCGAATTCGAGGAGCAGGCGCTCGACATCTGGTCGGGGCTGAAGGATCGCGTCGGCATCGCCGAAGCGCTCGGGCACATCGGCAGCCTCCGACAGGCTCTCGGAGATTACCCTCGGGCACTCGAGATCCAGGGGCGTGCGCTCGCGCTCCAACGCGAACTCGACGATCGTGCGGGGATCGCGCGGACGTTGGGACACATGGGCAGTCTCGAGAGTGCGCTCGGCGACTACCTGAAGGCGCTCGACCTCACCGAAGAGGCGCTCAAACTCCACGAGGAACTCGGGAACAAGGCCGAGATCGCGCGGACGCTCGGGGCCATCGGCAACATCCGGCACTATCTCGGAGACTGCCGCGGCGCGATCGAGGTCCAGGGAAGAGCCTTGCAGATGATGGAAGCCCTCGGCGACGGCGCGGGGTCGGCGCTGACGCTCGGGAGCATCGGCGCCATCCATTGTTCGCTCCAGGACTACCCGCGTGCACTCGAGATCCAGCAGAAGGCGCTCGCGCTGAAAGAGAGCCTCGGTGACCGGACCGGCATCGCGAGTTCTCTCGAGAACATCGGCCTCATCTACCAATCCCAGGGTGACGACGCGAAGGCGCTCACCTTCTACAAGCGCGCGCTCGTGATCCGGGAAGAGCTCGGGGACCGGGCGGGGGTCGCCGCCGTGCTCGGGAGCATCGGCTACATCCACGAGATGCTGGAGCAGTTCCAGGAAGCGCTCGAGACGCAGGAGCGGGCGCTGGTCATGGCCCAACGCCTCGGCGCACAGGAACTCGTGCTCGAACGGCTCGCGGGCCTCGCCCATACGCTCCTGGCCCACGGCGACGCCGAGCAGGCCGTGGAGATGGCGCATCGGGCGGTGGACGTGCTCGGCAGGCTCTCGTCCGGGCTCGCCGAAGAACAGGGCACGAAGACACGCGAGCAGTACGAGAAGGTCTTCGAGATCGGCGCGCGGGCCGCCGTCCTGCGCGATGACGCGTCGGAGGTGGCGTTCTTCCTCGAGAGCGGGCGTGCCGCGACGCTGCTCGAGGCGCTGGGTGGACGCGACGCCCTGCGTGCGTTCGTGATCCCCGATGAACTCCGCATGGAAGAGGCGAGGGCGCGCGCGACCGAGGCCGGGGCGCAGGAAGCGCACACGGCGGCGCTCGACCGGGGCGTCCGCGCCGAGATCCGCGTCACGAAGAAGACGCTCGCCGATGCACAGAGCAAGGTCGGCGAGGTGATCGAACGCATCCAGCGTCAGGCCAAAGCGGCGGCAAGCGTCGTGTACCCGAAGGCCGACGCGCTCGACGTGATCGAAGGGAGGTTGAAGCCCGGCGAAGCGCTCGTGCTCTACGGAGTCTTCTCCGAGACGGCGCTCGCGCTCGTCGTGAGCGCGAAGGAGGCCCGCATCGTTCCGCTCGGCAAGGCAAAGGAGATTCGGGACGCGTGCGACGCCGAAAACTGGGATACGTTGCGCATGCTCGTCGTCGACCCGCTCGGACTCACGACCGAGGTGCGCCGGCTGCTCGTCTCCCCGATGGGCGCCCTCGCCTCCGTGCCGTTCTGCGCGCTCGCGCCCGCACAGGAAATCGTCTATGTGCCGTCGGGCACGACGTACGGCGTCATCCTCGACGAGGTGAAGAAGCGCGGCGATCGCGTGCTCGCGCTCGGCGACCCCGACTACACGCACAAGGACGGAGCGCGCGAAGGGGCCATCATCCGGGGCAGTCGCCGCATGCTAGCCCCGCTCCCCGCGACTCGCGACGAAGCCACGGCGATCGGCGACCACCTGCTCCTCGGCGCCGACGCGACGGAGTCGGCGCTGCGCGAGAACCTCCTCTCGCCCCAGCGCTGGCACGCCATCCACCTCGCCTGCCACGGGATCGTCAATGCGGAGAAGCCCAAGCTGTCGGCGCTCGCGCTCTCGAAGGGTCAGTTCCTGACGATGATCGAAGTGTTCCGGATGAAGATCCAGTCCGACCTGTGCGTGCTGTCGGCCTGCGACACGGCGCGCGGCAAGGTCTACGCCACCGAGGGCGTCGAGGGCTTCGTTCGGGCGTTTCTGTTCGCCGGCGCGCCACGGGTGATCGTGTCGCTGTGGAAGGTGGACGACAGGGCCACGCAAGCATTGATGACGAAGTTCTACGAACTTTGGAATCCGATCGGGTTGAAGATCGGCCTACCGGCCGCGACGGCGCTCCGGCAGGCGCAGGCGTTCGTGCGCGCGCAGGAGAAGTGGAAAGAACCGGTCTTCTGGGCCGCCTGGCAACTCTGGGGTCTGCCTGAATAGGACCGCGACCGTGCGGCCCGGGCTGCGCGATGTCGGCCCTCGCGACCGAAGCCAGGTCGCGACGGGCCTCCCTCGCTTGCGCGGGCTCGCACGGAGCGCGGTCCTCAGAGGCGTCCCTCGGGAGACAGACAATCAAAGGGGTCGGAACGGACCGGACCGTAGAATCGGCGGGCATGCGTCCAGCGTTCGCACTCGTCCTTGCCGTCGTTCTCGTCGCGGGTGCGGCGAGGGAGTCGTTGGCGAAGGGGGGGAAGGCGGAGGCGAAGGGACCGGAGTGGAGCGAGGCCGATGGGATGACGGTGTTGAAGGTGTTCGAGCCGACGGCGCTCAAGGCGTACTACGCGCCGCCGTCGAGTTTGGCGGAGGGAAAGAAGGCGGAGTTGATCGTCATCTTGCACGGGCACGGTGGCACGGCCACGGGCATGCTCCGGACGGCGGTCCAGTTCGGCGAGACGCGCGGCGCGGCGGTGCTCGCCTGCGAGGGTTCGGGTTCGATCAAGACCGATACGGGCGAGGGACACTCCTGGAGCCAGTCGGACGTGTCGGGAATCCTGGCCTGTCTCGACGCGACGATCGGAAAGCATCCGATCGACCCGAAACGCGTCGTATTGGTGGGCCATAGCGCCGGCGGCACGATGTCGATCCGCACACATGCCGCACGACCCTCGGCCTTCGCGGGCGTGTACACGTCGGCCTCGCCCGAGATCCCTTCGGGCGCCAACAAGGGAGGTCGCTTCGTCGTGCTCCTCGGAACGGCGGATGGGAACTTCGCGGGTTTCCAGGGCGCCTGCAACGCGAGCGAAAAAACCGTCGTCGGGCGCGTCGTCGCGGTGATCGGACTCGAGCACGAGTTTCCTCCCGACGAGTACTCGAAGGAGGCATTGGGCTGGCTGCTCGACTCGAAGGCGCCGAGCGAGATCCTGCGCGTACCGTTGAAAGCAACCGACGACGTGCGCCCGGCGCCGGACGCGCCGTCGGCAAAGTTCAAGGGCAAAGGATTCCGTCACATTCTGCTGTTCGAGAAGGGCGGGCGGGGCGCCCCCGCCGATGCCCCCGAAAAGGCCGCCGTCAAGGCCGCCGCCATCGCGATTTCCGCCGAGTGGAAGAAGGCCGCGACGTTCGACGCGTTGGTCGCGACGAGAAGCCAGGACCCGCTCTCGAAGGACGACGGCGGCCGGATCACGGGCGCCGTCCTCGCGCGCTACGGCGGCGCTCTCGTCACGGCGATGGCGAAGTTGAGGGGCGGTGACGTGTCGGCCCCCGTCGAGGGCGACGCGGGCTGGCACGTCGTCGCGCGGGACGGCGAATGAGTTTCCTGGGCTCGATCCGCGACGGACTGCTGCCGCCGTCCCGCGACGACGACGACGTCACGGACCGTCTGACGCTTCAGCGCGTCCACACCGCCTGGCTCGACGGACTCCTTCCGGGCAAGCCCAAACCCTACGTGGCCGTGGCGCTCGCGATCCCGATCGCCGTCTGGATTTTCGGTTTCCTCCTGGCCGCCGACCGCGATCGCTTTCTTCGCAGCCACGACTGGCAGGCCCAACCGTTCTTCTTCACGGTCCATCTCGTGGTGCTTCGCCTGTTCGTGACCGCCTACACCAAGCACTTCCTCGACGGGCTCGCATTCCTCGAATCAGGGGCACAGGGGGTGCGCAAGGGCATCCGCCGCATTCTGGGGTTCCAGGGCTTCGCGACGGCGGTGGTGCTGGCCGTGCCGTTGATCTACCTCGACCTCGTCTACCTGACCGGCCCCGAGTTTTTCGAGTCGAACGACGCGCAGGGCACCCTCCATCACGTCGCTGCAACCGACTACCTGCTCGCAGCCCTCTGGTCCGCCGAATGGGTCGCGACGACGTCGGTCTGGGTGGTCCTCGGCGGCTTCGCGATCCTGACGATCCAAGCGGTGGAACGCTACAAGTTCACGGCACCGCTCGAGACGGTGCTCCACGAACGGCACTACCGACCGTTCCTGCGCATGAGCGCACAGGGTGCGTCGATCCTGTTCGGCTACACCGCCGCCTATGCGCTCTACGTCTGGTACACGAAGGGCGCGACGTCGGACTACATCGGGCTCTGGGTGACGGCCGGACTCCTCATCTTCTCGTTCGTGCCGCCCTGGATGCGATTGAAGACGCGACTCGCGCGGATGGTCCGGGACACGAGCCACGACATGCAGGTGCACGTGATCGCCGCCCGCGAGCTCGCGACGACGTTGGACGATGGAAAGCCGACCTACACGCTCGACGAGATCGGGGCCCGCGTCGACGTCGCGCTCGCGATGCTCCGCCTCGACCATCTCGAGCACCTCTACCGCGACCTCGGTCGTAGCGAGGGACAGGCGATCCTGCTGCGACTGCTCGCGCCCGTCGCGACGATCGTCGCGCGACTGCTGCGTCCGGGGTAGCGACCTCGATTCGCGAACGGGGCCCGCGTCCG
>JANNRO010000116.1:0-5291 GCA_031401505.1 Planctomycetia bacterium | reverse complement strand
CGGTCTCGTTCCGCGCCGGCAACGCGAAGGAACTCGGGCAGGCGACGGCCGTCGTTTCCGCCGACCTCGGCACATTTGCGGTCGGCTTCGACCTTCCGAAGGACGCGGCGACGGGCGACGCGACGTTGGTCGTCAACGCCGGAGGAAAGCAGTACGCGGCACCGTTCCGCATCGAGGAGTATCGCAAACCCGTCTTCGAGGTGACCGTCACGCCGAAGACGCCCCGCGTCGCCGCGGGTGATCCGCTCTCGTTCGACGTGGCGGCTCTGCTCTACGAAGGCGGCGTCGTCTCCGGCGGGTCGCTCCAGTGGACCGTCACGTACTCACGCGTCGATCGCGAGTTGTTCCCGACCGACGAACTCGCGAGTCTCTTCTTCGGCACCGAGCGAGAGGCCTACGCCCCCGAGACGATCGCCAACGGCACCGCCGTACTCGACGCGGGCGGCAAGGCGCACGTCGAAGCCATGGTCCCGCTCCACGCCGAAGACGGCTACCTCGCGATCCGCGCGGTCGTCACGGGACCCGATCGCACGGCGGTCACGGGCTCGGGTGGCGTCGGATACTCGGCCGTCCCGTTGACCGTCGCCCTGAAGACGGACAAGCATCTCTACGGCGCCGAGGGAACGGCACACGTCACGATCAAGGCGCAATTGGCCGATGGACGCCCCGCCGCCGGTCGCCGAGGCATCCTGACCGCGGCGCTCGATCGCGACGCGGGCGCTGGTCATGCGCCGGAAGAAATCGAGACGGCGTCGATGCCATTCACGACGGCGGCGGACGGGACCGCCGTCCTCGACGTTCCGTTCGGCGAGAACGGACGTTACCGCCTCTCGGTCGCGCTCCCCCGGGCGCCAGGCGAACGTGCGGGCACGCCGGCCGCGGCGGCGCTCCACGTCTATGTCGTCGGCGATCGGGTCGACGTCGGTTTCTCGGGCAACCGCGTCGAGATCGTGGCCGATCGGGACGACTACGCGTTGGGAGACACGGCGCGCATTCTCGTGCTCGCACCCGTCGGACTTCGGCCCCTGCTCGCGACCGTCGAGGGACCGAAGCTCCTTTGGATCGACACGCCGATGCTTGGCGGCGGTGCCGCCGGTGCCGCGGCGGTCTTCGAGGTGAAGATCGTCTCGGATCACTCACCGAACGTGTACGTCGGCGCGGCATTGGTCGATCGTGGCAACGTGTTGGCGGCGACGAAGCTGCTGCGCGTACCGCCCGTCGATCGGCGCCTGACGACGGTCGTGACGGCGGACCGCACCGAGTTCGAGCCGGGATCGAAGATCCCGATCTCGCTGCGCGTCACCGACTCGACGGGTGCGCCGGTCGCCGGAGCCGAAGTCGCCGTCGCGATCGTGGACGACTCGCTCTATGGTCTGTTCTCCGACCCCGCCGTCCCGTTGGAGCCCTTTTTCCACTCGATTCGCCGCAACGACGTGCGCACCGGCGGGCCGATCCATCTGGAGTGCGTCGGTTGGTCGGTGGCGCCCGTCGAGCACAAACGACAACACGGAGCCGCCCCCGGTGAGCGTCTCGCCGAAGGCGAGGGCGCTCCGGGCGACGACCGCGCACCTGCGACCGGCGCTGCCCCGCCTCCTCCCGGCAGTCTGCCGGTCCCTTCGCCCGAGTCACCACGACCGGCGGCGGACCCCATCGCGATCCCCGGAGTTCGCTACGTCGGCTCGACGGGATCGAACGGCGAAGCCGCCGCCCCCGGCAAGAAGTCCGGAGGCGATGGAGTCGAAGGACCCATCGCGCCGCGAGCCGACTTCAGGTCGGCCGTGGCATGGCTCCCGTTGGTCCGAACCGGTCCCGACGGCACAGCGTCGTTGGGCCCGATCTCGTTCGCCGACTCGCTGACCCGGTGGCGGATCACGTCGCGGACGATCGACGCGTCGACTCGCGTGGGCACGTCGACGACGACGGTTCGTACAGCCAAGAACGTGTTGACCCGCTTGACGCTGCCGCGCTTCCTGCGCGTCAACGACCGGGTCGCGGCGCCGTGGACGCTTCACAGCCTGCTGACCACCGACGTCGAGGCCCGATACGTCGCATCGGCGATGGGGCTCACGATCGAAGGCCCGCACGAGGGCGGTGGGACGCTCGTGGCGGGCGCGTTGCGCACGGAGTTCCTGAAACTTCACGCGACGAGGGTCGGCGATGCGTCGGTCACCGCCGAACTGAGGGCGGGACCCGCATCCGACGCCGTGCGACAGGCGTTCCCGATCCTGCCGCAGGGGATCCCGAAGGTGTTGGCGTCGTTTGTGCGTTCCGGGGCGGGCGAGGCGATCACGTTGCCGCCGCTCTCGCTGCCTCCGACGGCCGATCGCGACGGCGCACGGCTCGAGATCCACGTGGCACCGTCGGCGGTGCAGGCCGTCGCCGCCGCGCTGCCCTACCTCCTCGACTACCCGTACGGATGCACCGAACAGACGATGAGCCGGTTGGTGCCCGTCGTCGTCGCGAAGGCGGCGAAGGACGCGTTCGGGATGAAGCCGTCGGGGCGATTGGCCGACGTCGACCGGATGATCGACGCCGGGGTCTTACGTTTGAAGGCTTTGCGCCACGCCGACGGGGGCTTCGGCTGGTGGGAGAACGACACGAGCGACCCGTACATGACGGCGTACGTCGTCCACGGGCTCTCGCGCGTACTCGCGCTGCGTGAGGATGCAGTTGCGAAGGAGATCCTGGCCTCCGCCGTGCGATGGCTCCGCGGGTGGAGACAGAAGACCAACGCGACCCCTTCCCCGATGACCGCGGTCGATGCGTTCGTGGTGATGGCGCTCGCCGACGCGAAGGCGATGGACCCCGGCGAACTGCCTCACCCCGTTGCCGACGGAGTCCTCTCGGTCCCCACGCTCGCGAGGGCGTTCCTTCTGCGCGCGGCCGTGGCGCTCGGACGCGACGACGCGGTCCGTGTTCACCTCGCATCGCTCGTGGCTCACGAATTCGAACGCGCTCCCACGGATCGATCGGCTCGATGGGAAGCGGACCCGATCGAAGTCACGGCGTGGGTGATGGGCGCAATCCTGTCGGCGGACCCGAAGCATCCCCGCCTCGAAGCCGGCGTGCGTTGGCTGCTTTCGCAGCGCGTCGATGGCGTTCGTTGGAAGAGCACCCGCGACACGGCGGCTTGCGTCGCGTTCCTGACGCGCCACGCGGCGGCAACCGCATCGGCGGGCGTCGGGCGCACGATCCAACTCTCGATCAACGGGCTCCGCCTGCGCTCGGTCACGATCACCGCCGAGACTGCGTTCTCGGACGCGGGGACGGTGGTCCTCTCGTCGACCGATCTACCGACCGCCCCCATCGTCATCGAGGCGCGGCCCGACGCCGGGGCCGTCGACGTTTCGGCCTCGCTGCGCTTCACCGACTCGGGTCCTGCGATCGACGAAGCGTCGTCGGGCATCGTCGTCGAGCGGGCGTTCTGGCTCGTCCTACCGATCGGCACGTCCGGCAAGTTCCGCCGCACGCGCGCCACCGAGACCGTGCCGTCGGGCGCGATGCTCGACGTCGACGTCACCGTCTCGGTGCTGACCGACGCCGCCGAATTCGTGATGGTCGAGAGTCCCCACGCGGCGGGCTTCGAGCCCGAGCGGGACGTCGGCACGACGTACGAGACCGCGATTCCCGCCGCCGTCGTGACCGACCACGTGGACCGTCGCGACGATCGCACGGTGTTCTTCGTCAGGACGCTCCCACAGGGCGCCCACATCTTTCGACATCGCGTCCGGGCGACCCATGTGGGCTCGTTCACGGCGTTGCCGGCGTCCGCGGAGGAGATGTACTCCCCCGAAGTGCGCGGCAACGGCAAGGGCGAGGTGATCGAGATCACGACGGCGGGAACCGCCGGGACGCCGGGAGGTGGCAAGTGACTCACCTGCGACTCGGGTCGCTGATGGCCCTCCTCGTCGCGGCGACCGTTTGCGCGGAGGGACATGCGTCCGACCCAACTCCCGTCCCTCGCATCGTGTTGACCGCGCCGCTCGGTGGCCAGACGAAGGACCGCATCGTCGAGATCAAGGGCCGCGTCGAGCACCTCGAAATCGAACGGCTGACGTTGGTGGTCAACGGCATCCCGATGTCGGTCGCGGTCCAGAACGGAACGTTCGTCCAACCGCAGGTGCTTTCGCCGGGAAACAACTCGATCCGTGCGTTCGTCGACGTAGACGGCGCGACTGTCGAGGACGCGACGTCGGTCCATGCACAGGTTCCCGCGAAGGACCTGCGCGTCACGCTGACGTGGGAGACGAACGGCACCGACGTCGACCTCTGGCTGGCGGGCCCCGACGCCGAGAAGATCCTCTACAGCCATCGCGAAGGGGTCGCCGGGGGAACGCTCGATACCGACGTCACGACCGGCTTCGGACCCGAGACGTACACGCAAGCGCGTCTTCGTCGCGGGACGTACAAGATCGAAGCGCACGCCTACCGGATTTCGCGGCCGACGCGCGTCGCCGTCACGGTCGTCCGCTACGAGGGAACGCCGGACGAAGAGCGATTGACGTTTCGCGGCGTCCTGCTGAAGACCGGCGATGTGCTGTCCGTCGGGGAATTCGTTCAGCGCTAGACGCAACCCCTTGTCGGACCGTCGGTTCCGGCACCATTCGATACCCCGTCGGGCGTGTCTCCGGACTGTCCCCCCCCGCCCCTACCCTCTCTCATGACCCCGGAGGACCGCCCCATGGACACGACGACGTTCGCCTCCCTCGTTCGCCGCGAAGTGGTCATGCTTTCGGTCGTCGTGCTCGGCATCGTGCTCGCGTTCTTCGCGCTCTAGCGTTCGGCTAGCCCCGTTCGCGGGCCCCCGCTCGCGAGTACCGCTCTTTTTTCGACGCTCTCCCCGATTCACCGTGTCAGCAGGTCGCGAAGGGTTCGAGACCTCGCCTCGCTGACCGGACACCGCTTCGGGGCTCGGATCTCATTTCGCCGGAGACCGCCCTCACCCGTCGGCCCGTCGTCTGCACCCAGGTCCGCGGCCCCAACTTCCGGCACGGGCTTCGTCTTCCCTTCGGGGCAGACGGGGCCCGTGCGTTCGTTGCAGCCCTGTCGATCAGTCGCCGGTTCCCGATCGAGCGCTCATCCGTTCACGGGCCAACGTGTCGCCACGCGCCGCGAGCAAGCAGAGCCGCGCTTCGAGTGACTGTCGCAGCCGTTCGAGTTCGTCGCGATCAACGGACGAAGGCACGCGGATCGGCCCGTCGCAAACGAGGACGCCCGCAGTCCCCGGCCGCACGAGGTGAAACCGCGCCCAACTTCGTTCGATGCGCCTGTCGGGCCACCACGACGTTCGC
>JANNRO010000115.1:0-3353 GCA_031401505.1 Planctomycetia bacterium | reverse complement strand
GCCACCCGACCTGTAAGGTTTTCTCGGAAGTGTCAGACACTTCCGAGAAAAACATACGTCGGACGCGGGCCCCGTCGCCCGTTCGAGCGCGCCCCGCCCGTCGGCATCCCCCGCCCGTCGGCATCCCCCGCCCGTCGGCATCGAAGGAGCGTAGGCTTGCGTCGGTCCGTCGCCCCCTCCAGCAAAGGGAATCCGTTGAACCCGGACACCGCCCGTTCCCTTCCCGATGCCGTCGCGTCCCCGTCGAGGGCTCCGACGCTGCCTGGCTTTCTGGCCCATCCCACCAGGCACATGTTCTTCACCGGCAAGGGAGGGGTCGGCAAGACGTCGCTTTCCGCGGCGACCGCGCTCGCGCTGGCCGACGCCGGCAAGCGCGTGCTCCTCGTCAGCACCGACGCGGCGTCGAACCTCGACGAGATGCTCGGCGTATCGCTTCGCAACGTTCCGACGCCCGTACCCGGGGCGCCCAGCCTCCTCGTGCTGAACATCGATCCCGACGCCGCGGCCGAGTCCTATCGCCGGCGCGTGATCGCCCAGATGGGTGACGGCGCGAGCGAGGCCGAACGCGCGAACGTGCGCGAGCAGTTGTCGGGAGCCTGCACGACCGAAATCGCCTCGTTCGACGAGTTCGCCTCCCTACTGGCCGACGACGACTCGCCCTACGATCACGTCGTCTTCGACACGGCGCCGACCGGGCACACGCTGCGCCTCTTGAGCCTGCCCAAGGCGTGGAGCGGGTTCCTCGAGGGGAACGACCGAGGGGCTTCCTGTCTCGGGCCGCACTCGGGCTTGAAGATGCAGGAGGCTCGCTTTCAGGCGGCGCTCGAGGCGCTCGGCGACGCGAAAGCGACCACGGTGGTCCTCGTGACCCGGCCGGACCCCGGCGCGATTGCCGAGGCGGCACGAGCCTCCGACGAACTCCGCGCACTCGGCCTCGAGAACCAGCGGCTCGCCGTCAACGGCGTATTTCATGCGACCGACCGCGCCGATTCGGTCGCCTGCGCGATCGAGTCGTTCGGCACGAAGGCGCTGGCCGCGATGCCCGCGTCCTTGCGCTCGCTCCCACACGACGACGTCCCGCTTCGGGCATTCGACACGGTCGGGCTGCCGGCGCTGCGCGCGCTGCTCTCGGAACGCGACCCTGCGCCGCGGCCGCGCCGGGAGGCCGTCGAGGGACCGGCCTCGAAGGCACCGGGCCTCGACCAACTGGCCGACGAGTTGGCGGCGTTCGGTCGCGGACTGATCATGGTCATGGGGAAGGGCGGCGTCGGCAAGACCACCGTGGCGGCGGCCTTGGCCGTCGGATTGGTGGAGCGGGGGAAGTCGGTTCATTTGAGCACCACCGACCCGGCGGCGCATGTGGCGATGACGCTCGATGGGGAGATGCCCGGACTTCGCGTCGACCGGATCGATCCGAAGGTCGAGACCCAGCGGTACGTGGACAAGATCATGGCGGCGAGGTCGCCAGGCCTCGATGCGCAGCGGCAGGCCCTGTTGCGCGAGGACCTGCGCTCGCCGTGCACCGAGGAGGTCGCGGTCTTTCACGCGTTCTCCCGCATCGTCAGCGAGGCCCGCAGCGCGTTCGTCGTGCTCGATACCGCGCCGACCGGGCACACGCTGTTGTTGATGGACGCGACCGGCGCCTACCACCGACAGGTGATGCGGGAGAACGAGGGGCACACCTCCGGACGAATCGTGACGCCCCTGATGAGGCTTCAGGACGCCGCGTACACGAGGATCATCCTCGTGACGCTGCCCGAGACGACACCGGTCTCGCAGGCGGCCGCGCTCCAGGACGACTTGCGACGCGCGAAGATCGAGCCCTACGCCTGGGTCGTCAACAAGAGCGTCGTCGCCGCGGGCACGCGTGATCCGCTGCTCTCGGCCCGACTCGCGGGCGAGCGCGTTCAAATGGAGCGCGTCACGTCCGGGTTGGCCGAGCGCATGTTCGTCGTGCCCTGGCGCGCGACCTCCCCCGTCGGGCTTTTGGAATTGTCGGCGCTGGTCACCGGCCAGGGGGCGGCTTCGAGGCCCGTCGATCGGGCGACGGGGCCCGCGTCCGACGCCGGGCTCGTTCAGCCGACTTGACCGCCAGCGGTCGGGGCGCTCGAGAGCAGCACCTTCGCGAAGTCGATCGCCCGCGTGGTCAGCGCCTTCGCTTCGTCGCGCAGCGTCTCGCTCTCGCGCACGAAGCGTTCGTTGTTCGCCATGTCTTCCGCACTCCAGCCGCGCGTGTGGGCGATGTAGGGAAACGTCGGGAACTGGCAACCGAGCTCGGCGAAAAAGCCGAGCATCTGGCCCGCGACGGCCTGCACGTTGTCCTGGCCGCCCGTCACGATAAACCCGGCCACCTTGTTCTTCATCAACACGCGGTCGGCGGTCGTCTGCTGGTTCTGGACGCTGTTCAACCGCTCGACCATCCGGTAGTAGAGGCTGCTCGCGGCACCCCATCGGATGGGGGTTGCGAGCAGGATCACGTCCGCCCCGTGGACGAACGCCTCGTAGACCTGCTCCATCTGGTCGGTCTTGTCCATCTGCGTGATCGAACAGGGCCACTGACAGGCGATCTCCGACTTGCTGTAGTACCCCTCGCACGCCCGGAACTTCAGGTCCCGCAAGCGGATCGTGCTCGTGACGGCGCCGAGCGAGGCCGCGTGCGCGAGCGCGACGTCGAGCAGCGCGTCGGAGGTGCTGTAGCGCGGGTGCTTGGGGTTCATGCTCGTCGTCGAGATGCCGACGACGCGGACGGGCCCCGGGCTCCGAACGACGGGACGGGCGAGCCGGTGCGGGGCGTGATCGGTCTTGTGGCGCGGCGTGCCCGACGCGACGTCGACGAGCACGCGCCCTCCTTCGACGCGAACCGCGTACGCGGGCACGCAGTCTTCCTCGTAGCCGGGCTCGCCGAGCCCGGTTTCCGCGTGGAACTTGTAGAAGTGCCAGGGGCACGTCACGTAATCGCCCTCGACCGTCCCTTCGCCCAGCGGACCCCCGAGGTGGTTGCACGCGCCCGAGATCGCGTAGAAGGCCCCGTTCCGTACCGAGAGCGCGATCGGCGTCGTCCCGGCCGTCACCTGCGCCAGCGCCTTCTTCTGGAGCTCGGTTGCGTCGCCCACGTCCTGCCAATCGGAAGCGTTCGTCATGGTCACTCCTTCGATGCCGGACCGACAACGTGCGGCTCACACTCCTGGCATCGTAAGGTTTTCTCAAAAGTGTCAGACACTTCCGAGAAAACCTTACATCGGACGCGGGTCCCGTCGCCGAATCGAGGTCGCCGAATCGACGTCACAGTCGAGACACGGTTGCGAGCAGCGGAGAGGGGCGAGTCGTAGGCGCGAGTGCATCGAGCCCCGCGC
>JANNRO010000114.1:0-7933 GCA_031401505.1 Planctomycetia bacterium | reverse complement strand
GCGGCGGGAGTTCCTCCGCGCGCGGCATCGCGAGGAGCCGGTCGAGTTTCGTCTGGGCGGCCGCCTTCTTCGCCCACGCTGACCGCGGAGGAGAACGTCGCGGTACCGCTCCTGATCCAGGGCGTCAACCGCCGGCTCGCGCTCGAAGCGGCGCGCGCGGAACTGACCGAAGTCGGGCTCGGCGACCGCACGGCATCGCTACCGAAGAACCTCTCGGGCGGACAGCAGCAGCGCGTCGCGATCGCGCGGGCACTGGTGGCGCATCCGAGGCTGATCGTCTGCGACGAGCCGACGGCGAACCTCGACGGCGAGACGGGTGGCCGGGTGATGGAGATGTTGAAGCGCGTCGCCGTCGCGCGCGAGCGCTGCATCCTCCTCGTGACCCACGACCCCCGCGTATATCGCTACGGCGATCGCATCGCGGAGATGGTCGACGGCCGCATTCTCGGAGTTTCCTCCCCGACGATCGAGGGTGGCAAGGATCGGACGCATGCCTAAGTTCCGCGGAATCCTCCCGATCCTCTCGCTGGCGGGCTTCGCCTTCGCGGCCTACTCGGTCTTCTCGGTGAAGCCGGTGACGCCCGCGCCTCCGGCGGTACCGCCCCCGCGCGCACCGTACGAATCAACGGTCGCGGGCACGGGCATCCTCGAGCCCGCGGCGGCCAAGATCACGTCGATCGGCGCGCCCTTCCCGGGTCTCGTGATGAACGTGTTCGTCGAGGTCGGGGCCGTCGTCAAGAAGGGTGACCCGCTGTTCCATCTCGACGACCGGGCGCTCCTCTCGCAGCAGGCGATCCTCGTGACCGAGGTCGCGGTCGCGGCGGCGGACGTCAAGACCGCCGAAAGCCTCGTCGCGGCGCGGGAAGCCTCGGTCCTCGTCGCGCGGGCGAAGAAGGCGGCCGCCCAGACGAAACTCGACCGGCTCCTCGCGATGCCGCGCGCGGAGGAACTCCCGCCGCTCGAGGCGCGCGTCGCCGAGGCGAAGTCGAGCGTCGACGACTGGGACGCGCAGGTGACCCGCATGACGGCGGCGAAGGAACGGCAGTCGGGCGTGATCTCCGACGACGACCTCGATCGCCGTCGCTTTGCCCTCGAAGGCGCGAAGAAAGCGCTCGCGAGGGCTGAGGCCGACCTCGCATTGACTCGGGCGGGCGCGTGGGCCCCCGACGTCGCCGAGGCGACGGCCTCGGTCGCCGAGGCCGAGGGACAGATCGCGCAGGCCGAGGCGACGAGGGTCGAGGCGACCGCGGGCGTCGAGAAGGCGAACGCGCTCGTCGCGCAGGCGAAAGCGACGCTCGCCCAGAACGCCGTCGAGATCGAGCGCGCGACCGTGCGCTCGCCGGGCCCCGCGACGATCCTCGACGTCAACGTGCGGGCGGGCGAATACGCGGTCGTGACGCGCGACGCGCTCGTCGTGCTCGGCGACCTGACGACGTTGCTCGTGCGCGCCGACATCGACGAAGAGTCGGTGCCGATGGTGCGGAAAAACGCGAGAGCGAAGGCGATCGTGCGCGGGTTTCCGAATCACCCCTTCGAGCTCGAGTTCATCCGGATCGAGCCCTATGTGCGCCCGAAGAAGTCGCTGACGGGCGCGACCAACGAACGTGTGGACACGCGCGTCCTGCAGGTGATCTTCAAGGCCGGCCCGTCGTCGATTCCGATCTACGTGGGTCAGCAGGTGGACGTGTTCATGGAAGGCGCGCCGCGCCCCGGGTTCGAGCCCGAGGGCGGCGCACCGGCCGCATCATCACCAGCCGCATCGTCGCCAGACGCGGCGGGGAGGTAGTTCAGGTGTTCCGATCTCTTGCCGTTCGCGCTTCTCGTCCTCGTTCGATCCTCGCGTTGGCGCTGCTCGCGCCGACGGCCGGCTGCGTCGTCAAGGGCCCCGAGTACCGGCGTCCGACGGTCGCGTTGCCCGCCAAGATGCCCGGCGAAGCGGTCCCGAGCGCGCCCAAGCTCTTTTCGACGACGGCCGGCGATCCGTGGAAGTCGTGGTGGTCCACGTTCCATGATCCCGAACTCGATCGGTTGATCGCGGACATGCGCGCGAACAACCTGAGCCTCAAGGAGGCGATGAGCCGCGTCCGAGCGGCGCGCGCGTTCGTGCGGGGCGTGCGCTCGCCGCTGTTCCCGCAGGTCTACGCCGACGGCGCGTATGCCCGCGCGAAAGACTCGTCGTCCCAGGGCGGGGGCAGCAGCAACCACAACCAGTGGGATGCGACGGGCGGCGTGGCCTGGGAGATCGATCTCTTCGGCAAGACGGCGAACGCGATCGAGGCGGCGTGCGCCGAAGCGTCGGCGCTCGAGGAAGACCGTCGCGCGCTCGAACTGGTGCTGGTGGCCGACGTCGCGCAGACCTGGTTCGACGTGGGCGCCGCGCGCGCCGAGGCCGAAATCGCGCGCGACACGGCGCGATTGCTCGAGGAGACGCTGGGCCTCGTGAAGGCGAAGTTCGACGCGGGGCTGACGACCGAACTCGACCTGCGACGCACCGAGGGCGACCTCGCGTCGGCGCGAGCGCTGATTCCCGAAGCCGAGCGCAAGAGCGCGGTCGCCGAGCATCGGCTCGCGATCCTGCTCGGCAAACCCCCGGGATCGCATTTCGCGTCCAAGTCGCCGGCCTCGTTCCAGGTGCCGCCCGAGGTGCCGGTCGGCCTGCCGGCGGCGTTGATCGAGCGGCGCCCCGACGTGCGCGCGGCCGAGATGCGCCTCGTCGCGGCCAATGCCCGCGTAGGCGTCGCCATCGCCGAGTTCTATCCGTCCGTCAGCCTCGTCGGTCGCGCGGGCACGTCGACGCTCGACGCCGAGAAGTTGCTCGATTCGAAGACGTTCCTCTGGGCGATCGGGCCGACGATCCACATTCCGATCTTCGAGGGCGGACGGCTGGCCGCGCAGCGTCTCCAGCGCGAGGCCGAGACCGACGCGGCGACGGCGGCGTACGTGAAGGTGATCTACGACGCGCTCGGCGAAGTGGCTGACTCCGTGACCGGCGTCTCGGCGCGGCTATCGAGCCGGGATCGGCAGAAGGAGGCGGTCGAGGCGGCCACGAAGGCGGTGGAATTGTCCAATCTCGCCTACGAGAAGGGCATCACCGGCTACGTCAACGTGCTCGACGGCCAGCGCGCGCTCGCGGGCGCCCGCTTGGCGCTCTTGAACGCGCAGCGCCTGGTGCTCGCCGACCTGGTCCGGCTGGGCAAGGCGCTCGGCGGCGGCTGGGAATCGGCGCCGTAGTCGGGGCCGATCGCGGGCCTCGCGTCACCGTTCCAAATCCGACCGTTCCGAATCCGACCGTTCAGAATACGATCGAAAGCCCCGCGAACGGGCCGTAGAGCGTCAGGTCGCCCTCATTGGTCGTCTCGTCGAACGACAGGTTCATCCAGCGATAGCCGACGTCGAACGAGGCGACGCTCCCGAGCGTGACGCCGACCGACGCCTCGGCGTCGATCACATACCGATCGTCGGCGAGCGCGCCGCCCGCGAGCCGCGCACCCAGATGCAGCCAGTTGAAACGGCCCTCCGCTTCGAGGGTGGCGACGGGGAAAACGTGAGAAAAGCCCCGCGACGTATCCTGACTCGTCACGTCGCTCCGCACCCGGCCCTCGTAATCCCACAGCCACGCCGACAACCCCCCGCGCACCGTGACGCCGGACGAATTCGACGCGCCGCTGACGAACGCGTAGTCGTAGCCCAGTTTCCAGCACGTCAGATCGAGATCGGATTCGATCTCCGTGCCGGCCAGGAACGTCATGCCGTGGAAGATGATCGTGCGATCGAGCGTCGACGAGCCGGAGAACGAATTCGATTCGTAGCCGAGCGTCGCGCGGTGACGACCGTACGCGACCGACACGCCGCCCTCCCATCCGTCGCCCCGATCGAGATCCAGATCGTCGTCCACGTCCACCGACGTGCCCGACCCGGGCTCGCCGCCCAACGTGATCAACGTGCTGCCGCTGATCGACGGCATCCAGTACCGCCCCCGCACGCCGAAGCGCCACGCGTCGGGGGAACAGGGCGCCTCGATGGTCGCAACCGCCGGGCACGCGGGCGGGCACGGCGGCGGGCAGGCCGACGACCAACCCGCACCCGTCCCGGAACCGGTGATGACCGTCGCGGTCGCGGGGATCGAGGGCGACGCAGGCGAACCGTACGATCGCGGCGAGCCCGACGTCGAGGACCACGTTCCGTATCCGCCGGTCGCCGGGGTCGTCCACGTGCCGTAGCCCGAGGGACGCGGCGTCGTCCACGTGCCGTACCCGCCCGTCTGCGGCGTCGTCCAACCGCCGTAGACCGGACCCCGCCCGGCGCCGCCGTCGGCGCCGACGGCGGCAGCCGAGGCCGCGAGCGCGGCGCAAGCAATCAGCGTCACGAGAAACGAACGTCGAGCCATGGCGGGCGCCTCACGGGAGGCCGGGGAGGCTACCAGACCGAGGGCTGGGAATCCGCGTCAGAGTCGGACCCGGGTCCCGTCGCCGAATCGAGGCCGGGACCCGCGTCCGACGCCGGTGTTTGCGAACCGACGTGCCTCTACCGAGCCCCTACTGATCGATGCGGTAGACGTACCAGATCCCGGCGATCGCCTTCAAGTAGTAGATGTTGCCGCCGTACTCGGGGCTCGTCGCGATGACGACGCTGCCGTCCTTCTCGTGCCGCTGTTCGGCGGTCTGGAGCGTCTGGAGCAGGAGCATGTCGGCCTGCCAGCGGGGACGATTCTTGCTCTTCTTCAGGAACTCGTCGATGTACGCGGCCTTCAGGTCTTCGAGCTTCGAGTCCTTGGGCCACTCGCCGAGTTCGATTTCGCGCTGATGCAGCGTCTCCCAATGGACCGCCGCGTCGATCCACTTCTTGACGGCGAGATGGTAGCCGTGGCCGAACTTCAGGAACGCGGCCTTCCACGTCGTCGCCGGCTCGTCATCGACGTAGACCGGCTTCACGCCGCCCTGGCCCTTCGGCACGATCCGGATCGCGGGGGGACGCTGGAAGTCGATGCCGAGGAGTTCGCGCGTCTTGGGCGTGAAGTACCCCTCGGACACGAGCCCGCTGCGCTTCCACATGACCGACCACGCGTCCCTGGCCGACTTGCCCTCGCCGTACTTGGCGCCACCGAGCACCTCGACACGCTGCGGTTCGCTGTTGGCCGGGATCTCGTGCTCGTTGGTCTGCGGAATGGCGGCTTCGATGTTGACGATCGGGAGCGCGTAGTCGGTGACGGTCGCGGGCGCGTACTTGAGGAAGATCAACTGAGCGCCGCGGCCGTAGGTCGCGTCGGGGTCGGCCGGGATCTGCTTCGTCGACGTCACGGGCTCGGCGTCGCCCTTCTGGACCGCTCGATCGACCTCGAAGCCCGTGCCCGCACGGCGAAACGTCAATCGGATCACTTCGTCGCCGAGCGTGCGGCGCCATTCCCCCTTCACGAGCGAGAGGTCGGCCTTCAGATAGAGCACGCTCTCGGTCGTCTTGCGCGAGCCGCCGAACTCGTCGACGAACTCCTCGTTGACGAGCCAGACGGGCTCGTCGCGGAAGGTGCCGACGTCGATCCGGTAGCTCACCGTGCCCGCGTTTTCGCCGGCCTGGATGAGGTCGCCCTCGAACTTGAAGTCGAGTGCGGGCTTCCCCTCTTCCGGCTCGACGGGGGACGGAATCGCGGCGCGGACCGCGGCCGCTCGCGCGAGCGCCGCCTTGGACGCGTCGGCACCGTCGGCCGCGACGGGGGCCGGCGCGATGGCCGCGTGAACGGCGACCAACGTCGAAAGGAACCAAGCGATTCGTCGAACGCGCATGAAGGCTCTCCGGGACGCGAGTCCCGCCCGATGAACGACACGCGTGGATCGTAAACGAACACGCCCGGTCGTGAAGGACCGGGCGTGTGCATCGCGTGCCGCGCGCCGGGAGCGCGTGTTACCGCCGCGTTACGATTTCGCCGGGTCCACGAAGAGCTTGTCGAGCCCGCCCTTGTATCCGTCGTAGAGCTTGAACCAGTCCTCGGCGGTCGCGCCCTGCGTGCCGGTCATCTTGTTGAGCGTCGCCACGAGGCTTCCGCTCAGCGCGTCCCATCGCTGGCGCGACAATTCGTTCGTGCGCGTCTTGGCCGTCTGGGTGGGGTCGCCCATGCTCGCGTCCCAGCGCTGCCCGACGCCCGGACGGTCCTTTTCGACCGTCCCGACGAGATCGCGGAGGATCTTTCCCCGCACGCTCTTGTGCGTTCCGTAGAGCGCGAAGGCCTCCATGGCGGCCTGAGCGAGCGAAAGTACGTGGGTCTTGTCGACGATCGTCATCAGCGGGAGGACCGCTTCGTCGGCGACGAGCTTCCCGGTCGCCTCGATCGCGGACTTCATCAGCGGCGGCTCGGCGTCGAGGTCGGGTTGCGAGAGGAATTTGCGGATGTACGTGAACAGCGAGGCGTCTTTCGAGTTGCCGATCGCGACGATGGCGACTTTGCGGATGTCATCGTCGGTCGTCCCGTTGACGATCAGCCCGAACAACGTGCCGAGACGGGACTTCTGCTTCACGTCCACCTCGTCACCCATCGCCTTCGTGATCTGCTCGACGTCCTTCTTCAACGCATCGAGCGCCCGGTCCTTGACGTGGCCCTTGATCTGGGCCTCGAGGAGCGCGAACATCGACGCTGACGGCTTTGCGGGAGCGTCGGCGGCGAACAGAGGACGGGTGGGAACCGCGCTCGCGACGAGCGCCGCGAGCAATGCGAACGAACCTTGCCTGAGACCGCGAGCCCGAATGCTGAGAACCAAAGCCATGATCAACCCTCCGCGCGCGATCCCGCCCCGCGAGATCGCCACCCCCTATAGACGGCGGTCACAGGGGGTTTGTTGTCACCAATTCATGAATTTTTAAGGGACTTAAGTCCCTATTTTGTAGGCTTTCCCTTTCACCCCCCGGTCATGCTTCCGGGAACGTTGGCACACGTCGAGTCCGCCGAAAGAAGCACCGTTACCTTCGGGCTGTTCGTGCGTTGATATGGGGCAAGACGGTCCTTCCGCGCTGCCGGCCCTCCCGTCCCGGCTCTTCCTGGCCGATCGGACTCGACTAGGACTACAAGCCATCCGCAGACCGCTCCTTTCCAAGGGGGGTCCACGCTTCCAGGGGCCCGCCCCCGTCTCCGGAGCATCCAAGATCGCCGTGCCCGCGAAGTCAGCACCCAAGAAGTCCGCACCCAAGACGACGGGCAGGCCCCTCGTCATCGTCGAATCGCCCGCGAAGGCGAAGACGATCGGCAAGTTCCTGGGGGCGGGCTACCTGATCGAAGCGAGCATCGGGCACGTGCGCGACCTGCCCGGCAGCGCCGACGAGATCCCCCTGGCGCTCAAGAAGGAGAAGTGGGCGCGACTCGGCATCGACGTCGCGAACGACTTCAAGCCGCTCTACATCGTCCCGAAGGCGAAGCGCGAGCAGATGAAGAAGCTGAAGGCGCTGCTCAAGGAGGCGTCGCTTCTCTATCTCGCGACCGACGAAGACCGCGAGGGAGAGTCGATCTCGTGGCACCTTCTGCAGGAACTGGCGCCGAAGGTGCCGGTGAAGCGGCTGGTCTTCCATGAGATCACGAAGAGCGCGATCGACGCGGCAATCGCCAACCCGCGCGACATCGACGCGGCGTTGGTCGAGGCGCAGGAGACGCGCCGGATCGTCGACCGCCTCTACGGGTACGGCGTCTCGCCCGTGCTCTGGCGCAAGATCCGCCCCAAGCTTTCGGCCGGGCGCGTTCAGAGCGTCGCCGTGCGGCTCGTCGTCGAGCGCGAGCGCGAGCGCATCAAGTTCCGCATGGCGTCGTACTGGGACCTCGAGGCCGACTTTCAAACGCCGAAGGGTGAGGGCATCACCGCGCGCCTGATGGAGTTGAAGGGTCGCCGGGTCGCGACCGGCAAAGATTTCGACCCCGACACCGGCGGCCGGAAGGCGCCGGCGAGCGGCAACATGCAGG
>JANNRO010000113.1:0-1742 GCA_031401505.1 Planctomycetia bacterium | reverse complement strand
GAGTTCCTCGACATCCTGAAGCGCCCGTAGCCCCCGGTCGAGTATCCAAACGTGTCAGAGCCTGTGAAGGATTCGGATTCCGTTCCTTCCTGGCCGACGATTCGGGAGGGCGAGCGTCTCGAGTCGTCGATCGGGCCTAGGCTTCCCCGTTGGCAGGAGCGCTGAACCGACCGTTGTCGTGTCGGCGGGACCCGCTTCGGGGGCCGGCTCGACGGTTTGGGGGCCTTCGCGAGTCGGTTTCCCGTCAGGCGAGCGCCGTCCCACCTCTTCTCAGCGAGGCCGTTCGCAGCAGATTGTGGGCGAGCGCGAACCAGAGCGCGACCGCTCGTGCCTTCTCGGCCCCGCGCACGAGGAACTGTCGCAACCCCCGATTCCTCGCGAGGGCGTTGACGCACTCCGCCGTCGATGCTCGCTCCTTGTAGATCTCCTTCGCCTCGCTCGTCCCCATCCGCACTCTCCATCCCCCGACGCCCGGGCCGTCGTCAGGCCGCACGACGTGCGGGTGGGAGACGTAGACGTTGTTCGTGCGCTCCTGCACCCGCGTCGGAGCGAAGATCTCCGTCCCTTTCGACGTCACCGCCTCGATCTCGGGCTCGCTCACGTACCCTCCGTCGACAAGCGCCTGCACCGGACGTCTCCCGAACCTCTTCTCGATCTGGTCGAGCATCGGCAGGAGGCGCCGGAAGTCGTTGCCTCGGCTGTCCGTCCCCACGCCCACCACGATCTGGGTCTTCGTGTCGGTGGCGAACTGCACATTGTACGACGGCCGATATCCGCCATCCCCGTGCTTCATCACGCGAGCCTCGGGGTCCGTCGTCGAGGCTCGGGCCTTCTTCTTGTCCTCGTCCGATCTCCTCAGCGTCTCGATCTCCTCCTGCGCGGCGATCGCCCGCCGTACGCGTTCCTCGCGCTCGCGCGCCGCACGCGTCTTGGCCGCCGCCTGCCGAACCGTCGTAGCAGACGGGTCCTCTAGCAGCTCGCGCTTGAGCGTCTCCACCTGCTCCTTCGCCTGCGCAAGACACTCCGAGAGCTTCTCCTTCCCACGGAACGAGCCCGCCCCGGCGCTCGCTCGCACCTTCATGCCGTCCTGTGCGACGCGATCGAGATCGACGATCCCCTCGGCCATCAACGCCGCCACGCTCTGCGTCAGCAGCGCGTCGAGACGGACACTGTGATTCGTCCGGAAGTCCGAGAGGGCGTGGTGGTTGATCGAGACCCCCCCGCAGACCCAACGGTACGCATCGTGGGCCGTGCACAGCCTCGCAAGGGCTCGGGCGCTCCCCACCCCCTCCACGGTCGCATAGAGCCAGAGAGTCATCAGGATCGCCGGGTCGACCGGCGGGCGCCCGGCCCCGCTCTCGACCGAACGGATGAGGCCGTAGAACGGCTGGAGGTCGAGGTGCTCGACGTACTCCCAGACCAACCGCACCCGGTGATCGGCACCGACAAGACCGTCCAGGGCCGAAGGCACCCACTCGCCCTGGTCTCGAATCGGAGACCGAAATCGAGGACGGCCTACCGGAGGAGGTCGCATCGCCGGCTTCGGCGTCGGTTCAGAGCCGGGAAACAGCGCGTCATTGGCCATCCACGGAGGATCCCCCGGGAGCGACTCGGATCGAAGCGCTAACTGCCGATTCCTTCACAGCCTCTCAGACACGTTTGGATACGGGGTCAGGCGTGGCGGAGCGCCTCGACCGGATCGAGATCCGCGGCGCTGGCGGCAGGGTAGATCCCGAAGAGCA
>JANNRO010000112.1:0-7555 GCA_031401505.1 Planctomycetia bacterium | reverse complement strand
AACGCCTGCGCGTCGTCGGCCGAGTCGAAGTAGCCGTGGCTCTCGCCCCAATGGCGCCAGCAGCCCGCGAGGCGGTGGAACACCTGACGCGCGTCCTTCTCGCCAGTCGTCTTCGCCTTCCCGTTTTCGACGACCGGCTGGCCGTCGGGCCCCATGACGGGCACGCCCTTGCGGCGGAAGTACTTCTGCGAGAGTACGTCGGTCGCGACGCTCGACCACGTCGAGGGCACCGTGACGTCGTCGTTCTTGAAGACGCTCGTCCCGTCGGGGTTCTTGATTTCCGAGACGCGGCGCACCCACGTGATGCCCTCGTACGGATCTCGGCCGGCGACGGTGAAACGACGTGCAATCTTCATGAACGAGCCTTCCCGACCACCTCGCTTCGCTCACCCATCCGCCTCGGCGCGTGCTGCCGCACCTCAAGGCGAACGGTGAGCCAAACGACCTGGTCGATCGCAATCCGTGAATGGAAAATTCGTCCGCGTCGTCGACCCCGGTTCATTCCCGACGAGGCGGCACGGCGGCAGTTCCCCACCCCCGTCACGTCGAGGCGACGTCGGGGATCGAAGGGAGACAAAGCGGGAATTTTCTTTTCCCGCCGGACCACGGTCCCGTCGCGTGCTCGCGCGTCGCTCCCCGAGGGAGCGCACGCGCGAAAGCACGACAGGTCGTGGTCCTGGCTGCCGGTGCCCCCCACAGGAAGGGACCGAGTCCAGTCGAATCGGACGAAAAAAAGAATGCCCGTCTGCCCGCGGGCATCGGTGGACACTAGGGGTGGGGGGGGACAGCCTTGGCGAGGCTGGAAACCGCAGCCGGTTGTCCCCCACCGGGCCGACCGCAGCCCCTCGCCGTAACCCATGAGAGGGAAACGGGTTCGGACGCCGGTCCCGTGGCCCCCTCCCCCGGCGCCCCCTCCCCTCCGACCGCTTCACGCAAACATGGCCAGAGCCTCATTCGGCGGCGGGAAAGAGGCCCCGAGCGCTACGACCCGAGCGCCTTCTCGATCGCCGCCAGCGCTTGCGCAAGCGCGGGCCCCATCGGAACGCCTTCCCACACGACACGTCCGTTCTTGTTGAGCACGAAGGCCGACGGGAACGCGCGAACGCCGTAGGCGCTCGTGTTGACGGCGCCCGCATCGTGAAGAATCGGGTACTCGAGGCGTTCCGAGCGCACGTACGCCTCGAGCGAGGCGAGATCGGTCGCCTGCCCGTTCTCGACGGAGATCACGGTGAACCCGCGGGAACCGAAAGATTGCGTCCACCTGACCAGGTGGGGCGTCAGCGCGCGGCAACCGGGTCAACGCAAGAAGCCGAACTCCAGGAACACGACTTTCCCGAGGTACTTGTCGAGGCCGGGATCGCCCTCGGCGTTCAACCAAGTCGTTCCGGCGAGCGCGAGCGCCGGCGGCTTCGACCCCAGGTAGCTGTTCGAATGGATGGGCCCACCGGCACCCTCGTCGCCACACGACGAGAGCCCCACGGCGAGGGCAAGGACGGCGGCGGCGGCGAGGAATCGGGGCGAGCGCATGTTCTTGTCCTTTCGGCGGACGACGGTCGCCGGCTGAAGCGGAGAACTCCGAGCGCCACGGTACCGCCGCGTGAAGGGCGGGGTCGCCGTCCTATGTCGCGATCTTGGGCAGCGTCAGTCCGGCCTGACTCTGGTACTTGCCTTTGCGGTCCTTGTAGGACGTTTCGCAGATTTCGTTCGGGTCGGCCTTGAAGAACAGGATCTGAGCGATGCCCTCGTTCGAATAGATCTTCGCGGGCAGCGGCGTCGTGTTGCTGATCTCGATCGTGACGATGCCCTCCCACTCCGGCTCGAGCGGCGTCACGTTGACGATGATCCCGCAACGCGCGTACGTGGAGTTGTGCACCACGAGATCGTTCGCAAGGAAGTTCTCGGCGCCGGGGACGGTCAGGTCGTAGACCTCCTCTTCACCGGCGGGAACGATCGACTCGACGACGTCCCAAAGCGGGCTGTCGAGCGACACCGGGACGACGCGGGCGCCCTCCATCGCATACGAGTCCGACGACGATGACGCGACCGAAACGCCGTCGGCCGACTCTCCTACATGCCCCGCACGAACCAGTCGACCCGAGGCGTGGAGATCCCCGATCTCCCGCTGCAGTCGGCGCAGCATCGAGCGCTCGGTGATCGCCACGCCGTGCACCGTCGCCCCGTCCTCCGCTAGCCTCGACCGGAGCACGGAAACGATTTCGAAGCGCAGCAGGAGATGACGAACGTCTTCGCACGCGCGCCGAGAACTCGACGAGTACTCGAACGCATGGCCCGTGACGCCGGGTTTCATCAGTCCGAGTTCCGAAAATGCCGCGTGCAAGAAGGTCGCTATCGCCTCTTTTGGAGCTTTGAACACCACCGGAGGCACGCACCGATCCGACGTCGATTCGTCCACCGTGTCGAGATTCTCGGAAAGGGCGCGTCCGAGCAGCGCCGCCTCCCACTCTGGAAGCGGCGTCACGCCGAACACGGGCACGTGGCGCGCCGCGGCGATTCGATCGCCGACGCGAAGATCGCAGAGCGACGTCCACCCGGAGAAAGTGCGGAACGGATGGTTCTCGGTCGCCCGAATCTTGAGCCCCATGCGCGTCGTCAACTCGAAGACGGGCTTCCTTCCATGCGGGATGAAGTCGGACACGCCGAGGTCGGTCGTCATCCACCCGTCGAGCCCGACCGTGCGGCGGCGCCCGGCGAACTCCGAGATCGGGAGCCACTCTCCCGTCTCCGCGTCCACCACCCGGGTGTCACCCGTCACGCACTTGCCGAGACAAACACACAGCACGTTCCGCGGGATTCGGAACTTCTCGACGGTCTCGGCCAGGACGAACGAATTGGGCGGGATGATGCACTCGTCGCCCACGTGGTCGACGAACGACCTCGGGTCGAACGATTTCAGGTCGACCAGCGTCGAGAAGAGGTTGTGGAAGATCTTGTATTTCGACCCGACGCGCACGTCGTAGCCGTACGACGAGACGCCGTACGAGATCTTCCCCTTCGAGACCTGCCCCTCGACGAAGGGCTCGATCATCCCGTGCTCTTTCGCCATCCTGCGAATCCAGGCGTCGCTCGCGATCGACATGGAGGAACTCCGGGGATGCCGCTGAATCGGGGGGGAGGCTTTCCCGGCCCGAGTCGGGTCGGGACGGGACGGGCGGAGGCGGGACGACGGAAGCAAAGCCGGTCGCGCGGGAAGGTAGCGCAAGGGGCCCCCGCGGACCGTCCCGGCGCGAACGACGCACGGGACCCGCGTCGGACGCTTCGAATCGGCCGGGGACGGGCGAAAGGCCCTCGGGCCTCGCCCGAGGATATCGTCATCGGCCTGATGGGCACTCGCGTCGGCAACTACGAACTCGAAGAAGAGATCTTCTCCAGCGGGCCGAGCACGTTCTTCAACGCCCGCAACGTGATCCTCGGCAACCCGATCGTCGTGCGCCGCGTCTCGATCGATCCGACGCGCGCCGACGACGTGCGCGCGACGTTCTTCCGCGAGATGCGCCATCAGGCGAGCTTCCAGCACTCGGCCATCTGGCCCCCGCTCGACGTCATGGATCTCGACGGCTACCTCTGGTCGGTCCACCCGTCGCGGCGCGGGACGCCGTCGGAAGAGCGAGTGCGCAGCGCGGGCGTGATGTCGCTCTCCGATGCCTCGCGCCACGGGGGCGCGATCGCCGACGCGCTCGCGATGATGCACGGCCGCGGGTTCGTCCACGGGCGCGTGTCGCCGCGCTGGATCTTGATCGACGATACGAGCGCGCAGCTCGCGTCGTTCACGAAGTCGGCCGACCTCGCGGCGGGCATCTGGCCGCTGCGCCCCGCCGTCGCCGCACTCTCCGCGTTCTCGTCGCCGGAAGAACTGCGGGGCCGTCGTCCGACCGCCGAGAGCGACATTTACGGGCTCGCCGCGACCATTCTCTGGTGGATGACGCTCCAGTATCCCGCAGGCGGCACGACACCCGAAGAGGGCATGGAGCGCGTGCGTTGCGGGGCCAAGCGCGTCGAGATCGTCCCGTTGCGGCCCGATCTGCCCCCCGTGCTCGCGGCGGCGATCGACGGCGCACTCCATCCCGACCCGCTCCTTCGGCGGGGCAGCGCCTCGTCGCTCGGCACGCTGTTCGTCGAGACGCATCGGCGACTCGCGGCCGAAATCCCGTCGGGATTCGAGACCGGCGTTCACCTGCTGCCGACGGGCGCGATGCAGTCGATCCAGATCCTCGGGCGTCACGGCTCCGGGGCGTTCGGCGTCGTGTTCCGCGCGAAATCGCGGGACGGGAAAGACACGTACGCCATCAAGGCGTTGAAGCCCGAGCACCGCCACGATCAGGACGCGCGCGAGCGGTTCCTGCGCGAGGCTCGCTCGCTCGAGGGCATCGCGCACCCCAACGTCGTACGCATTCGCGGCGTCGGTGAAGAGGGCGGAACGCCCTACGCCGTCATGGAGTTCATCCCCGGTCCCGACCTCGGCACGCTTCTCTTGAAGGAGGGCGCGCTCGCGTCGTGTCGCGCGGCCCGCCTCGCGGTCGGGATCGCGCGCGGACTCGAGGCGATCCACCACGAGGGCGTGCTCCATCGCGACTTGAAACCCCACAACATCCTCGTGGCGCCCGGCGACCAGCCCGTGATCGCCGACTTCGGTGTCGCGCGGTCCATCCAGGCCGCGCGCATGACGATGACGGGCACGTTCGTGGGCACACCGGCCTACATGGCGCCCGAGCAGTTCGACGACGTGCCCCCGTCCTTCGCCGTCGATCTCTACGCGCTCGGCGCCATCCTCCACGAGATGCTGACGGGGCAGTGCCCCTTCAACGGGCGCGATGCGATCAGCACGATTCGCGCGATTCGCGAGCAACCGCCGCCGCGCCTCCCGTCGGACGTCCCCGCCGCGCTGGCCGAACTGGTCGGGCGACTGCTCCGCAAGGATCCCGCCGAGCGCTACGTCGACGCGACGACGCTCGCACTCGACTTGGAGGCGATCGCCGCCGAACTCGAGGCCTGCCGCGAAGTCGAGCCGATCCCGGACGCGATCCCCGACTGAGGGCGTGCGCCCCCTCGGTGGTGGAAACGCGCGCAGGCGGTCGGACGCGGGCCCCGCCCCCGATCCGGGCTACCGTTCTCCCACCGCGCAAGGTTTTCCCGAAAGTGTCAGACACTTTCGGGAAAACCTTGCGCCGACTCGATCGCCGTCGGAGGTCGTTCATGCGTCGCCTTCTCTTTGCCTCGATCGTCGCACTGGTCGCGATGCCCGCCACCGCGGTCCGCGTGGAGGGTGGCAACGCGAACGGGGTCGAGAACGTCGCGACCGCCGCGAAGCTGGTTCACCCGGGCAGCCAGTTCGTTCTGACCTGCGACGTCGACGAACAGGTGAAGTCGATACGGCCGCGCCCGACGGAACTCGTCGTCGTCGGCCTGCTCGAGAATGGCGGAAAGTTCTCCGCCGCTGGCGAACTCGGGCGCGCGAACGTCGGCGTCGTCACGAAGGCGGGAAAGAAAAATGCTTCGGTTACCGCGGCCGTTCCGACGGGCGCAGCGGGCCGACTCCATGTCGCCGTCGCGGTCGCGGGCCGGATTCCGACGTTCCCGCTCGACAACCGCAAGTTGATCGGCGTCCTCGGCACCGTGCTGGTTCTCGACATCGTTCCCGCGCCCAATCTGGCGGCGACGAAACTCGCGGTCGTCGGCAAGCCGCAGAAGAACGCGAAGGTCGAACTCGCGTGGCAAGTCGAACGGACGACGGAGGGCGGCGTCGGCCCGATGGACGTCGTCGTGACGCTCACGCCGACGCGCGGTGGCGATGCCCTCGAACCGATCCGAATGCACCTTGAATCGGGATTCCCGGAAGCGGGCGTGCTCACCGGCGCGGCGACGTTCGCGCCGAAGACCTCGCAGACGTACACGGCGGAGGTTCGCGTTGCGTACGCCGGCACGGTCGCGACCGACGGCGCGGACGACATGAAGCGGCTGCTGGTGTTCGTCGAGCCCGCCGAGGGCGAGCCGCCTGCGGCCCCCGCGACGCCCGCGCCGGATCCCACGCCGATTCCCGCGCCGCGCCCGATCGAGCCGCCGACACCGATCCCCGCGCCCGAGCCGACCCCCGTTCCGACGCCCGAGCCAACTCCGGCGCCCCCCTCCCCCGCGCCCCCTGCCCCCGCGCCCACGCCGGCGCCGCCCGCCCCGCCCGCCCCACCGGCCCGAGAGATCTCCCAATTGGTCACGTGGTTTCTGGCGCCTCCGCCGCCTAGCGTCGAAATCGGACAGGTCGTTGTGATCGAGTACGTCGTCCAGGAACAGTCGGGCGGGAAGAACAAGGCCAAGTCCGTCAAGATCGCGTTGCTGCTCGTGACCAGCGCCGGCGAGCGGCTTCTCGACGAAGAGGAAGTTGCTGTCGAGTCGCCGCAAATGAAGCGCGGACGCCTCCGAGCCGAAATCCCGGCCAATGCCATTGCAGGACCCGCGAAGTTCCGCCTCGTCGTCGATCGAGAGAATCTCATTCCCGAACTTGACGAGACCGACAACGTGGCGGACGCGCCGACGACGATCGTCGCGTCGCTGCCGAACCTGGGCATCAGCGATGTGCGCTGCGAGCCGACGGAGGCGCTGCCCGGCGCCGAGATCCGGCTGACCGCCGTGGTCGAAAACACGGGCAAGGCCGCTTCGGCCGAAACCGTGATCGCGTTCGAGGGCCTGCGCCCGAGGAACGCCAAGGGCAAACTCGACCTCGGCGAAGCGAAGGTGCCCTCGATCTCCGCCGGCGGACGCCGCACGATCACGCATGCGATGCGCGTGCCCCGCGACGCGCCGCCGATGCGTTGGGGGCTCTCGGCCACGATCGACCCGAAAAACGTCGTACCCGAATCCGAGGAGCGAGACAACGGCGCCGTCGTCGCCGGGGGACTCGTCACTCTGGAGGCGGCGCCCGCGCCCATACCACCGACACCGGCGCCAACACCGACGCCGATTCCCGTCCCGATTCCCGTCCCGATTCCGGTCCCGACTCCCATCCCCGCGCCGCCGATCGCACCGACCCCGGGTCTCGACCTCGGCGTTGGCTCGGTCGCCGTCGAGGGCGGCGCCGACATCGACCCCACCGGACCCTTCTCGGTGCGCGTGACGATCACGAACCGGGGCACGACTCCGGCCCCCGCGTTCGACGTTTCGCTCCTGCTCGCGACGAAGGCCAAGCCGGACCGAACGCGAACGGGCTTCCAGGGCGTCGTCGCGGAGATCGGCCGGATCACGGTCCCCGGCGGTCTTCGTGCCGGCGGAGAGACGGTGCGCACGTTCGACGGCCGCACGCCCGCGGGCCTGAAGCCCGGCACCTACGCATTGGTTGCAATCGCCGACCCGGTCGGCGCTCTCCGCGACCTCCAACGGGACGACAACACGGCCTCGACGCCGATCCGCGTACTCGCTCGCGCGGTGCTCCGCGCCACGTCGCCACGGCTGGCACTCGATCGCGACGAGGTCTCGCCCGGCGAGTCATTCGGCGTCGCGGCATCCGTGCGCAACGAGGGAAACGTCCCGACCGCCGCGGCGTCCATCT
>JANNRO010000111.1:0-9300 GCA_031401505.1 Planctomycetia bacterium | reverse complement strand
CGGTCGCCCTCCCGGCGTGTGTTCGGGACCGGCGATGTTGCCCCCCGTGCGACGAGGTTTTCTCGAAAGTGTCAGACACTTCCGAGAAAACCTTACCGAGCGCGCCGATGCCCCCCGAGGTGGCGCGCCTGCGGGCCGTGTTGCTTCAAGCGGAGGTGGCCAGACTCGCCCCGGAAGCCCGCGGGGCCCGCGTCCGAACCGTGCTCTCGAAGGAACCGGAGCTGATCAGCGGGTTGGCGCCCGGCGGGTGGGCCGCTCTCGCGCCCGATTCGGTGTGGGTCTACGACGCGACTGCACTCGCCGCGCTCGCGCCCGACATGCCCGTGGGGGTCGTCGAGTACGGCAACGATCCAGCCAAGCCCGCGGGGGAATTCGGCGTCGATTCCCGGATCGTTCGCTTTGCCGATGACCTGCGGCGGGCGCTGCCCCGAGGATGGGTCCTCGTTCATCCGGCGGGGGCGGTCCTCGTCGCTCATCCCGCGGGGTCGGACGCGGAGGTCGACGCCGCCATCGATCGCGCCTCCCGCGTCGGGTCGGGGATCGCACGGCTCGAAGTCGATCTGCTCCCCGAGCAGGACGTCGGATTGCCTCTCGACATCGGCGCGGCTGGCAGCCCGTGGACGAAGACGGGATCGATCCCGCCGTCCTTCCCCGGGTCTGCACCCACCGAACGGTACGAGCGCGCGGGAGCGGCCGAATTCGCTGCATCCCCGCAGCGACTGCATCTCGACGTGCCGTCCGGCTCCCGGTGTGGTTCCAAGCGAACGACCGCGACGAGCTACGTCCAGGACTTCGACAACGAGATTGGCTCGGTTCTGAGATGGAGCGAACCCGTCATCGGAACGATCGAGGCCGGGTTCTCGGTGAACGCGACCCACCAACCGGCGTCGGCATCGGAGGTGGCGTCACTCACCCTCGGACTCACGTGGTCGGACCTCGTCGAACCCATCCCAACCTTCACGGCGACCACGACTCCGTTCCTTCCGGCCGTCACGATCGACCTTCCCGAACTTCGCCTCCAGCGCGTGACCGTATCCATGCCTGCGGTTCGCGGGACGGCGATCTTCGTGCCCATGAGGGTCGTCGGCTTCCTCGTGCGTGTCGCTTCGATCGAGCCGATGGCACCTCCGACGGGCCACCTCGTCCGACGGGTGCGAGCGGGGGAGCCGTTTCCGGCGCCGGGCGCCTTCCCCGAGGGAAATCAAGTGCCATCGACGTACCACATCACGCTCTCCCGATCGCCGTCGAGCGCCGACCCGCGCAGTGGTGCTTGCGACGCGACCGCTTCGCTCGACGTGACCTCCGGGGCGGGAGAGTCCGTAACCACAGCCGTCACCCGATCCGTGTCCTACATCTCGGATTTCGACGTGGAACTCGCATCCCCTGCGCTGATCGCCGACCCGATCATCGGAACGATCGCGTCCGGCGTCGAAGTCGGCCTTCGGTCGAGATCGCTGGAGGGGGGATCGTCGGTCGCGGTCGGGGCGATCCGGTTCACGCACCTCGACCTACCGATGCGGAGGTACACGTTCTCGGTCGCCGTCGGCAAGCCGTTGACGACCCTTCAATTGCCGCGCACCCGAATGGTCGTCGAGTCGTTCGCTGCAAACTTCGCCCCCGGGGGCTCGAACCGTTGGTCCCTCATCGGGCCTGCCGGCCCCAACGACGCCACGATTGTTGACGTTCGAGCGGGCGAACGTTCGCATGATGTTCTGATTGCGCCGGGCTCAGGGACGAAGTAACATGCGACCGTAGTATTTTTTTCGTATCCCAACCGCATTCGCAATCGGCGTGCCGGGCACCCCTACGGGGGGTGGTAAGGCCCTTCGATTCGTGCTAGAACCACGACCTATGGCACGCGCCCTCGCTCCCAAGCCCCGCAAGAAGCTCCCCGCCCCCCCCGCCCCGCGCGTCGCGCGATTCGGGTCCACGCGTGCGCTCGTCGCCCGCAAGGTCTGGGTGCTGGGCTGCGACATGGGCCGGGTATCGGTGGCCGTCCAGTACCTGCTGAAGGCCGGTCACGACGCCAAGGGTGGCGAGCCCGGTGGCGATGTCGGCACTGCCCTACGTACCGAGCGCCCCGAGTTGGTGGTGATCGACATGGCGTCCGAGCCCGAACGCGGCCGTCACCTCGCGGTGCAGCTCCGCGCCGACCGCGGCACCCGCCAACTCCCGATCGTCATGGTCGCCGTCTCCTCCTCCGAGGGGTCGAAGGTCGACCGGGCGGTTCCGGGGCCGACCCGTCGATACGCGGGCGGGCTCGAGTCGGGAACGGTCCTCGAGGCGATCGTCAAGGACCTGTAGTCTCGGCGGCGCGGTTGCCCCGTTGCTCGGCAGAGGCGGGTCGTCGGTACGCTGACCCTCATGTGCGCCGAGCCCAACGATCGGTCGGACGACGGTCCCGCGACCCGCGCGGTCCATGCCGGCGAGCACGCCGACGCGGCGACCGGGGCGATCAACACCCCCGTCTACCGGTCGAGCACGTTTCGGTTCGATTCGACCGACGACCTGCTCGCGGGGCAGCGGGGGGAACGTCCCGGCTTCTACACGCGGCACGGGAATCCGAACTTCGCCGCCGTCGAGGCAAAGTTCGCCGCGCTCCATGGCTCGGAGGACGCCGTCGTCTTCGCGTCGGGAATGGCGGCCTTCGCGGCCATCGTCCTGGGCACGCTCCGATCCGGGGACCGGGTCGTGGCACTCGCCGACCTCTACGGGGGGACCCGCGTCCTGCTCGAAGAGGTCCGCGCCCGCTTCGGGATCACGACGACCTACATTGCGCTCCACGATGAGAAGGCGCTCCGCTCGGCGCTCGTCGGCGCGATGCTGCTCGTCGCCGAGTCTCCGACGAACCCGACACTTCGGGTGGCCGACGTCGCGGCACTCGGACGCGCCGCGAAGGCGGAGGGGGTTCCCTTCGCGTTCGACAACACGTTCGCGACGCCGGTGCACCTGCGTCCGATCCCGCTGGGCGTCGACTTCGTCTACGAAAGCGCGACGAAAGCGCTCGGTGGACACAGCGATCTCCTGGCCGGGCTCGTCGCCGGGTCGAAGCAGGCGCTCGCCCCCGTGCGCGCGGCGAGAAAGACGTACGGCGGGATCCCCGATCCCGAGTCGGCGTGGCTGCTCGAGCGGGGCATGAAGACGCTCGTCGTCCGCGTCGAGCGGCAGTCGGCGACATCGCTCGTGGTCGCCCGTCACCTGGAAGCGCATCCGAACGTGCGACGGGTCTTCCATCCGATGCTCGCGTCCCATCCCGACCACGCGCTCGCCAAGCGGCTGATGCCCACGGGTTCGGGCGGGATGGTGACGTTCGCCTGCCGCGGCGGGCTCGACGCCGCGCGCCGCGTGGCCGACCGCGTACAGTTGATCGCCAACGCGCCGAGCCTCGGCGGGGTCGAGAGCGTGCTGTCGCTGCCCCTCTACACGAGCCACTCCTATCTCTCGCCGGCCGAGCGGGCCGCGATCGGCGTCACCGACGACCTGGTCCGCCTCTCGGTCGGATTGGAGGACGCGGCCGATCTTTGTAGAGACTTGGATCGCGCGCTTCGCGAATAGCCGCAGGTGGCGCCGCCGAGGAATCGACACATGGCCGACGTCCGGATCGAGAAAGACTCCATGGGGGACGTGCGCGTGCCCGCGGAGCGGCTCTACGGCGCGCAGACGCAGCGCGCGGTCGACAACTTCAAGGTCAGCGGTCGCGCGATGCCCGCACGGTTCATCACGGCGCTCGCGCAGATCAAGTGGTCGGCGGCGAAGGCCAACGAAGGGTTGAGCCTCCTCGACGCGAGGCTCTCGAAGGCGATCCGCGACGCGGCCGACGAGGTGATCGCGGGCAGGCATCCGCTCGAGTTCCCGATCGACGTCTTCCAGACGGGATCGGGCACCTCGTCGAACATGAACATGAACGAGGTGATCTCGAACCTCGCCAATCGCGCGCTCGGCGCCAAGGTCGGCGCCAAGAGCCCCGTTCATCCCAACGATCATGTCAATCTCGGGCAATCGAGCAACGACGCGATCCCGACCGCGCTTCATCTCTCGGTCGCGCTCGCGGCCAAGGAACGGCTGATTCCCGCGCTCGGGCGCCTCGCGTCGGTGCTGCTCGAGAAGGCGCGCGAGTTCGACGACGTCGTGAAGGTCGGTCGTACCCACCTCCAGGATGCGACGCCCGTGCGCATGGGGCAGGTCTTCGGCGGCTACGCGGCGCAGGTCGCGCACGCGGCGCAACGTGTGGCGCTCGCGTGGGACGGGCTGCTCGAAGTCGCACTCGGCGGCACGGCGGTCGGGACCGGCATCGGTCGCGACCCCGAGTTCCACGAGAAGGCGATCGCCGTGCTTTCCGAGCGGACCGGGGTCTCGCTGCGCAAGGCTCGCAACGCGTTCGAAGCGCTTTCCGGGCGCGAGGCCTGCGTGTTCTTCGCGGGTTCGCTCTCGGCGGCGGCCGCGGCGCTCGCCAAGGTGGCCAACGACGTGCGCTTCCTGGGCTCGGGGCCCCGCTGCGGACTCGGCGAGTTGAAACTGCCCGAGTTGCAGCCCGGGTCGTCGATCATGCCGGGAAAGGTCAACCCGGTGATGAGCGAGAGCCTGTTGATGGCCTGCATGCTGGTTCAGGGCTACGCGACGACCGTCTCGATCGCGGGCGGCGGCGGCAACTTCGAGTTGAACGTGACGCTGCCTCTGCTCGCGCACGTGCTGCTCGACGGGATCGAAACGCTCTCGGGTGCGGTCGAGGGCTTCACCGAACGCTGCGTGCGCGGGCTCGAGGTCGATCGCGAGCGCGTCGGCTCGCTCGTCGAGGAGAGCCTGATGCTCGCGACGGCGTTGGCGCCCCACATCGGCTACGACGCGGCGGCGGCGCTCGCGAAGGAAGCCTACAAGAAGAACGTCACGATCCGCGAGCTCGCGGAAGAGAAGCGACTGCTCTCGCCGGAGAAACTCCGCGAGGTGCTCGACCTTCGCCACATGACCGAACCCGGTCGCGGCGGCATGGCGGCGGGGGGCTGATTCGAGTCGGCGGCCGTCGGACGCGGGTCCCGCACCGGCCCTGCTCGGGCCGGTTAAGGATTCGGCGACGGGACCCGCGTCCGACGATACGGCCTCTCCGTTGTGGTGGGTGGGCCCCTCGCGTATCGTCCGCCCCGTGACTCGTTTCCCGACGCTTCTTCGTCTCGTCGCGATGTCCATGCTCCTCGGGGTTTCGCTCGTGTCGTCCGCGTGCGGCACGAACCCCCACCCGAACGAACCGGCCGGCACGCTCCACGTCCACGTCCCGAGCGAAATCAAGGGACTCGACCCGATTCAGGCCGACGAGGAGACGTCGAGCGTCCTCGTCATCAACCTGTACGACCAGCTCTACGAGTACGAGCACTTGAAGCGGCCGTTCGAGGTCAAGCCGTGCCTTGCGGCGGCCATGCCGGAGGTTTCGGAGGACGGGCTCGTCTACACGATCCGCTTGAGGAAGGGCGTCCGCTTCCAGGACGATCCCTGCTTTCAGGCGACGAACGGAGTGGGTCGGGAGTTCGTCGCATCCGACGTCGTGTTCTCGTTCCTGCGCCTGATGGACGCGAACCTCGACGCCCGTGGCACGTGGATCTTCGACGGGAAGATCGTCGGGATCGACGAGTTCCGAGAGGCCTCCAAGAAGGTGAAGGCGAAGCTCGGGCGGGGGGCCTATTCGCTGGAGGACGGCTATCCCGCCGTCGCGGGACTGCGTGCGCTCGACGCGTCCACCGTCGAGATCCGGGTGACCGAGCCGTACCCGCAATTGACCTGGGTGCTCGCGATGACGTACGGCTCGATCTACCCGCACGAGGCCGTCTCGTACTACCGCGCCGACTTCAAGAATCATGCGGTCACGACGGGGCCGTACCTCGTCGACGAATTCAAGCAGACCCAGCGCATCGTGCTCCGGCGTCGGCCCGACTATCGGTCCGGCGACGAGTATCCGCGTGAAGAAGGCAGGCCGGGCGATGCAGCGCGCGGGCGTCTCGCCGACGCAGGTCGGGCGCTGCCGCTCAACGATCGCGTCGTCGTGACCGTGCACAAAGAGACGCAACCCCTGTGGCTCCACTTCATGCGCGGCTATCTCGACCGCGTCGTGGTCCCGAAGGACAACTTCGAGGGTGCGATCGACAAGAAGACGAGGGAACTTCTCCCGGAGATGACCGCGAGGGGGATCACGCTGGACAAGGACCCGCGGCTCGAGGTGATCTACGACTGCTTCCACATGCAGGATCCGGTCGTCGGCAAGGGCGACAAGGCCCGGGCGATCCGCCGGGCCATGAGCCTCGCGTTCGACTACGACTGGGCGCGGACCAATCTCTACAACGATCGCGTCGAGCGCGTCGAGGGGCCGATCCTCGAGGAGTTCCCCGAGTTCGACCCGACGTTCGTGAACGAGTGGAAGCCCAAGCCGGGCGAGACGCGCCCGCAGGTGCTCGACCGCGCGCGCAAGATCCTCGCCGACGCGGGCCTGCCCGGGGGCAGGGGGCCCGACGGGAAGCCGATCGAAGTCGAGCAGGACGTGCAGGAGACGACGCAGGACCGTCAGTTCTTCCAGTCGTCGCAGCGCGATTTCGACGAGATCGGCATCGTGTTGAAGCCCTACACCGCCACGTGGTCGGAGATGAACTCCCGGATCAACAAGGGACAGGCCCAGATGTTCGGGCTCTCGTGGGGGGCCGACTATCCGGAGGCACAGAACTTCCTCCAGCTCTTCTACGGACCGAACAAGGCGCCGGGTCCCAACGGCGCCTCGTACCAGAACCCGGAGTTCGACGCGCTCTTCGCCGAGGCCGCCACCATGCAGGCGACGCCGAAGCGGACGGAGCTCTACCGTCGCTGTCAGAGGATCATCGTGGACGACTGCGTCTGGATCGTGAAGTACCGGCGGACGAACTTCAACCTCATCCATCCGTGGCTCAAGGGCTACCGCTACAACGACATCAGTTCGAAGTACTACAAGTACTGCCGCGTCGACGCGGGCCGACGCGACGTCGACGTGGCGGGGCTCAACCGGAAGAACTGGACGCCGGTGGCCCTGTTCGTCGTCGTCTCGGCGGCGCTCGTCGGCGTGACCGTCCGCGCGGGCAAGCGCCGCGTCCGGGGTTGGTGACCGATGTGGATGTACGTCCTGCGGCGGCTGCTGTACGCGATCCCGATCCTGATCGGAATCAAGGCGATCGTGTTCCTGCTCTTCGCCGTCGCCGCCGGTGATCCGGCCGAGAAGATCGCGGGACGCCACGCGACACCCGAGAAGCTCGCCGAGATTCGGCACCGACTCGGAACCGATCAGCCGCTCTCGACGCAGTTCTGGAACGACATGACGTCGTTTCGATTCGGGACGTCGTTGATGACGGACCGACCCGTCTACGACCGGCTCGCCGAGGGGATCGGCCCGAGCCTCTCGCTCGCGGTGCCCGCGTTCTTCGTCGAGACGCTGCTCGCCGTCTCGCTCGCCCTCTTCTGTGCCTTCTATCGGGGAGGCCTCGCCGACCGCATCGTCATCCTTCTCACGGTCGCCGCCGTCTCGATCCCGAGCCTCGCCTACATCCTGTTCGGTCAGTATCTGTTCGCGTTCCGCTGGAGCCTGTTCCCGATCTTCGGCTTCGAGCCGCTTCCCTCGGGATGGGTGTTCCTCGTGCTGCCGGCGATCATCTGGGTGCTGCTTTCGCTCGGCAGCGAGGTCCGCTTCTACCGCGCGGTCACGCTCGAGGAGATGAGCCAGGACTACGTGCGCACCGCCGCGGCGAAGGGTCTCTCGGCGCGGACGATCCTATTCCGTCACGTGCTCAAGAACTCGATGATCCAGATCATCACCCGCGTGATCATCACGATCCCGTTCCTGATCCTCGGCTCGCTTCTCCTCGAGTCGTACTTCGGCATCCCGGGGCTCGGCAACCTGACGATCGAGGCGATCAACCAGAACGACTACCCGGTCGTCAAGGCGTTCGTCTGGATCGGCTCCGTCCTCTACGTGATCTTCTCGATCCTGACCGACGTGGGATACGCCCTCGTCGATCCGCGCGTGAGGTTGAAGTGAGCGCCGCGTCCGGCCGGCCGCGTCGGGGGCCGCTCGTGACGAGCGCACGCGCGCTGACGTGGCCGCTCGCGCTCGCGACCGGCATCCTCGGCACGATCTGGCGTCTGGTCGCGGCCGTGTTCTCGAGCAGGCCGCTCGCTCGACTCCGTGCCTACGCGACGGGGTGGGGCGACTATCTCCTCTGGCGACAGGATCGCATTCCCCCGCTCTCGGGAAATCCGCAGTACCTGAACGAGAGCGCTGGCAACTGGCACGAAGCGCGGCGACGGCTCGCGAAGAGTTCGACGGCGATGTGGGCGTGGATCGGCATCGTCGTCTTCGTCTACATCGGACTCGCCGCCCAGGCCGGCTGGATTGCACGCGGCTTCGAGACGGCCGTCGACAAGGACCACGTGTACCGGGCACCGCAGTGGTTCTCCGGGCCGTACTTCCTCGGAACCGATCAGCTGGGGCTCGACGTCTGGAAACTCGTGCTCCGGGGCACGACGACCGCGCTTTGGATCGGCGCGATCGCGGCCACGCTCTCGTGCGTGATCGGCACCGTGCTCGGCGCGCTCGCCGGGTACTTCGGCCGATGGGTCGACGTGCTGATCGTCTGGATCTACACGACGCTTGAGTCGATTCCCTATCTCCTGCTGCTGCTCGCGATCTCGTACGCATTGAAGTCGAACCCGTCGTTCGGCGAGTGGTACGGCGACACGTTCCTCGCGACGAAACTCGGCATCTCCGTCGGGCTCTTTCGGCTGGTCGTGACGCTCGGGCTCACGTCGTGGGTGGGGGTGTGCCGGACCGTGCGTGGCGAGATGCTGCGCCACCGCGACCGCGACTACGTGACGGCGGCGAAGGCGCTCGGCATCCCGACGACCCGGATCATTTTCCGGCATCTGGTCCCCAACGTCTTCCACCTCGTCCTCGTCTCGTACTCCCTGCTCTTCGTCAGTTCGATCAAGTCCGAGGTGATCCTCTCGTTCCTGGGGCTCGGTCTCGACCCCGGCGAAGCGTCGTGGGGGCAGATGATCGGTCAGGCGAGGCTCGAACTGCTCCGATCCCCGGACCCGGTGTGGTGGCAGTTGACCGCCGCGACGGTGTTCATGTTCTTCCTCGTGCTCTGCGTGAACCTCTTCTCCGACGCGCTGCGTGACGCCCTCGACCCGAAGTTGAAGCACTAGTCGGGCCCGACGTGGACGACGCCCACCGCCTCTTCGGAGCCGCGATCAGCGAGGTCTTGGGCGAGTTGGACTGGGACCTGCTCGGCCGCACCT
>JANNRO010000110.1:0-2019 GCA_031401505.1 Planctomycetia bacterium | reverse complement strand
GCGAGCGTTCACCGTCTCGGATTCTCGTCCCGCGTCGCCGTCGCCCCGACCGCCGGTTGCGCGTGGGCGCTCGCCCGCTTCGGTGACACGCTCCACCCTCGAATTCCCGAGGGCGGCGAACACGACGCTCTGGCCCCGCTGCCCGTCACCGCGCTCAACCTCTCCGATGCAACGGCCGGCGCGCTGCAGGAACTCGGCATCCACACCATCGGTCACCTCTTTCCCCTGCCCCGCGACGAGGTCTGGGCCCGCTTCGGCGTCGAACTGCTCGACCGCCTCGATCGCGCGACGGGACACGCGTCCGACCCGTTGGTCGCCGTCCGCGACGACGAACCGCTCCACGTCGAACGCACGTTCGACGGCCCCGTGCGCGATCTGGTCGCCATCCGCCTCACGACGCGCCTCCTCCTGGAATCCCTCTGTCGCGCGCTGGAGGCCGTTCGCCGCGGCGCCATGGAGTTGACGCTTCGCTGGCGTCGCGCCGACGGGGCCGTGCTCGACGAACCGCTGCGCGTCAGCCGCGCGACGGTCGATCCGCGTCACTTGTTGACGCTGCTCGATCCCCGATTGGAACGCCTGCCCATGGGCGATGGGATCGACGAGATCCGGATCACGGCCTCCCGCACCCGGCGATTGCGCCAGGTCCAATCAGAATTCGGCGCAACGTCGCATCCTGTCAAGGCGGACGAAGACGAGTCCCGCGAGCTCGGGCGGCTGGTCGACACGTTGACGCAACGCTGCGGTGCAAAGGGCGTCGTCGTATTTTCGCCCGTCGAGAGCCATTGGCCCGAGCGGGCGTTCGTCGCGGGGACGCCCTTCGCCAAAGTGATGCAGGTGATGCCTGGAACGGTGGGGGAGGAACACCCTGGCGGGGATCGACCCTCGTTGCTCCTGACGCGACCCGAGGAGGCGGATGTCTCGCTCGATGAGCATGCCCGACCGTGCGCGATCTCCTGGCGCGGGGCGACGATGCCCTTGATCGCGAGCGTCGGGCCCGAGCGGATCTCGGTTCCCTGGTGGGAGCGGGGGCATGACGTCGACGCGACCGAGCGCGACTATTTCCGCCTCTTGACCGAGGACGGACGCTGGCTCTGGGTGTTCCACGGCGGTGCGTGTTGGTTCGTTCACGGCGAGTGGGCGTGAGCGCGGCCCGTTTCCAAGAAGCCCCTGCCCGAGAAGTCCCTGCCCGAGAACACCGTGCCCGAGAACCCCGCCCCGAAGAAGAAACTCCATCCGTGGAGGGACGGCCATCCGTCGGACGAAGGCCCCGTCCGCGAATCACCGCCCGATCGCCCCCCGAATGGGCGGGCCTACGTCGAGTTGGAAGTCACCTCCAACTTCACCTTCCTGACCGGCGCGAGCCACCCGGAAGAACTGGTGGAGCGCGCCCGCGACCTGGGTCATCCGGCCGCCGCCATCGCCGACCACAACTCGCTCGCGGGGATCGTGCGAGCCCACGTCGCGGCCAAAGCGCTCGAGATCCCGTTGGTCGTCGGCTGCCGTTTGATCCTGGAAGACGGCGCTCCGCGCCCGGTTCCGAAGGAGGGGCGTCCCCCGACACCTCTCGTTCTCCAACTCCTCGTCTTTCCGACCGACCGCGCGGCGTATGGTCGCCTCTCGCGCCTGTTGACCGTCGGCAAGCGCCGCGCGGAAAAGGGTTCGTGTCGGCTGACGTTCGCCGATCTCCGCGAGCATCACGAGGGCCTTCTCGCCGTCGCGCTGCCGCCGCGTCGACTCACCCGAGCGTTCGAGCGGAGGCTCGCCGATTTGAAGACGCTCTTCGACGACGACCGGCTCTCGCTCGCGTCGTCGTGCCTGCTCGGTTCCGACGATCAGGAACGGCTGTCCGTCCTCGCGACCCTGGCCTCGCGTGCCGGCGTCGCGTTGGTTGCGACCAACGACGTCCACTACCACGCCCGGGAGCGGCGGCGTCTCCAAGACGTCTTGACGTGCGTGCGCCACGGCCGCACGGTCGAGGACGCGGGCTTTCGCCTCTTTCCCAACGGCGAGCGGCATTTG
>JANNRO010000109.1:0-6500 GCA_031401505.1 Planctomycetia bacterium | reverse complement strand
CGGCGTCCACCGCATCGACCTCGGCGCGATCGAGCCGATGGTGGCGCACCCCGGTGACCCCGATCGCGGGGTTCCGAGCGATCCGACCAATGGCGCGTTGATCCGGGAACTTCCCTCCGTCGCGATCGACATCGCGTACGGCGGGTCGTGCCCCGCGGGCAAGGAAGACGACATCGACGCCTACGCGGCCGTCGTGGCCGAGGCCGTCGAGTCCGGCCGTCGCGTCGCGAAGGGCGTGCGCTTCTATATCCAGTTCGGTTCCGAGTCGGTCGAGGCGTACGCGAAGAAGCAGGGCTATCTCGAGGTCTTTCGCCGGGCGGGCGTCGAAGTGATTCGCCCCGGCTGCGGCGCGTGCATCGGCTGCGGGCCGGGCGTGTCCGACCAGACCGCACAAGTCTCGATCTCGGCGATCAACCGCAACTTCAAGGGGCGCTCGGGTCCCGGGAAGCTCTATCTCGCGTCTCCCTCGAGCGTCGCGGCCTCCGCGATCGAAGGCCGCATCGTCTCCTACCGCAAGGGCATGTTCCGCGAGGGGGTCGTGGCTCGCTGATCGGACGGCGATCGCCGGCGAGCGGCCGTGCGCACGAATCGCAGCACGGCGGGGCTCCGCCGTGGCGGGTGTTTCGATTTCGTTCACCGGCCCCCGTTCGACTCCCCGAACTTCTCGGTGTCCACCCCCGTTCGTACGTTCGTACGCCCGTGCTGGATGTCCACGAAATCCGACGTGCCAAGCAGCCACACCCGGGGATCCGGGCCATGATGGAGAGATCGTGAATCCTGCACTCGAAGCCGGCCCCGATGCGCTTGAGGCCATCGCCGCGCTCGTGCGCCTGCGGGCCGAGGGGGCCGGGGACGGGGCACTCGACGCGCTGGCCAACACGATCGTCGGCTGGGGGCGCTGGTCCCGCGTGGCCGTCCTGGCCGCCGGTCCGGCGGGCGTCGTCGGGGTCGGCGCGGCGGGTCTCGACCCCCTCGAGACCGAAATGGTGCGTCGCGACCACGCGCCGCTCTTCGAGCGCGGCGCCCGCGTCCCGCCGAATGCGCTGGCCATCGAGGCCGATCTCGAGGCGTACCTCATTCGCGGTGGCACGAACGACCCCGAGCCGGGGATCGTCGGGCCGCTCGATCGCGTGCTCGTCATCGCGCATGACGACGCCGGGACTGCCGGTCTCGTCGCGATCCTGACCCGGCCGGCGGACCCGACGCGCGCCATGGTCGCCGAAGGCATCGCGCACCTTCGCCTCGTCGCGTCGTTCGCCGAGGCCGTGTGGGCGGTGCGTCGCGCCGGACCGCTCGGGGGGCGTGACGCCAACGAGGAGGCCGCGAGCGTCCTCTCTCTCGTCGAAGACCTGAACGCGATCGAAGATCTGCAGGCGCTCCTCGACCGCCTCGCCGAGACCGTCGCTCGCGTCGGCGGCTGGCATGTCGGCGTGCTGTCGATCTATCTCCCCGAGGGCGCGCTCCTCGGGGGCTACAACCTCCCGGCCGATGAGCGAGGTCGGTTCCTCGTCGCGATGTCCACGACGCCGCCCGAGAAGCGATCGGCCAAGCGCGCGCAGATCCGGTCGTACGCGTTCCCCGGCACGGGCATCTGCTTCGTCCCCAACGACAGCCCGATCCTGAAGGGCGCCGCTTTCACGCCGAGTCGCGTCGTCGCGGGCGGGTCCTGGCATCCCGACGACCGGCTCTTCCTGCTGGTGCGCACCGGTGCCAGACGCGAAATCGGCGTGCTCTCGCTCGACGAGCCCGTCGACGGTCATCGGCCGAGCGCCGATCGCCTCGATCGACTCCGGCTCGCGCAGCGCATCCTCGATCTCGGAGCGAGCTTTCTCTACAACCGCGTGCTCGCTCGCGATCTGCGCCGGGGAGAAGAGGCGTACCGCACGCTCGTCGAAGGGGCCCCCGTCGGCATCTACCGTCGCACCGTCGCGGGTCGCATGGTGTCGGCCAATGCGCGCTTGGCCGAGATCTTCGGGTACGCGTCGCCCGAGGCCATCCTCGGCGACGCGAACTTCCTCGAACGCTTCCATACGTCGATCGATGGCCTCAACGCGGGCCTCGACTCGGCCGGCGAAGTGCGCGCCGCCGACGTGAAGGCCCGCAAGGTGGACGGGACCGAGATCCGCGTCAGCCGTACGATCCGGCGCGACCGCGACGGGAACGTGCTGGGCATCGTGGAAGACGTGACACAGGCCCGGCGCCTCGAGGAGAACCTCCAGCGCACCCAGCGCCTCGAGGCGCTAGGCACGCTGGCGTCGGGCGTCGCCCACGATTTCAACAATCTGCTCGCGGGCGTGCTCGGCTACGCCTCGCTGCTCGTGCCGCGCCTCGAGGGGCGCCCCGATCTCGTCAACATGGCGAAGGGGATCCAGGACGCGGCGCTCCGTGCGGCCGACCTGACGCGCCAGCTGCTCGGCATCGCGCGCCCCGCGCGCTCGGGTGCCGCGCCGACCGACGTCAACGTGGTGCTGGCAGACTGCGCCCGCGTCGCACGCGAGACGTTCGATCGACGCATCGAGGTCGAGCTGCGCGTCGGACCCGGGCCCCTCTACGCGATCGTCGAAGCGGGCGAGCTCCATCGCGCGGTCTTGAACCTGTGCATCAACGCGCGCGATGCGATGCCCGACGGCGGCACGCTGACGCTCTCGGCCGAGCTCGACGCGGCCGGCCCGAGCACGCCCACGCCCGCGGCCGCTGCATCGAAGGCGCCGTTCCTGCGCATCGACGTGCAAGACACGGGTGTCGGAATGGACGACGCCGTCCGCGCCCGGTTGTTCGAGCCGTTCTTCTCGACCAAACCCCGCGGCAAGGGGACGGGGCTCGGGCTCTATACCGTCTATCAGGTGCTCGGCGCCTACGACGGGAGCGTCGAAGTCGAATCTCGAATCGGCCACGGGACCCGCTTCCGACTCTTCCTACCGTCGTCCTCCGGGCCCACCTCGGCCTCGGCGGTGCGGGCACCGTTGGCCACGCTGGCGCGCGTTCCGCGCGGGCCGTCGGCCAGGGTGCTGCTCGTCGAGGACGAAGGTCCCGTGCGCGACGTGGCCGAGCGGGTGCTGACCGAGCACGGCCACGGCGTGACCGTCGCCGAAGACGGCGAGATCGCGGTCACGCTCTTCGAGCGCGACCCCTCGGCCTTCGACGTCGTCGTGCTCGATCTCGTGCTGCCGAGGCTCTCGGGTATCGAGGTCTTCCGGCGCTGCCGACGGCTGCGCCCCGATCTGCCCGTGGTGCTGTCGAGTGGAAACGTGTACGACGGACTCGACGTCGCGGACGTGCGCGAGGGCGTGGCCGGCGTGCTCCCCAAGCCCTATCGCCCCGAAGATCTGACGTCGGCCGTCGATCGGGCCCTTCGGTCCGCGCTCAGGCCCTGACGGGCGAAGCGGCGGGGCCTGCGCCCGGGCAAGGCCGGGAACGGCCTTGGGGACCGGCGGCAGGCGTGATTCTCTACCGCGCTCCGCGGGCCGTGGCGGGCTCTTCTCGGGCACGTCACGGCGTCCGCATGCAGGAGCACCTCATGGCGAAGGCGACGAACGGCAAGGCGAAGGACCCGACGACGAAGGGCCCGGCGGTCCCGGCAGCTCCCGTCAAGACCGTGAGGCCGGTGACGGCGGTCGTCGCGACGGCACCCTCTCCCGTGAAGGCCGTCCCGGCCAAGGCTGCCGCGCCCAAGAGCAGGGGACCGAAGGCTCCGCGCGTCCACACGATCGCCGTATTGCCCGGTGACGGGATCGGCGAAGAGGTGATCCGCGAGGGGCTGAAGGTGCTCGACGCGGTCGCCGCGATCGACGGGTTCACGATCGAGCGGAAGTTCTACCCGTATGGGGCCGACCATTATCTCAAGACCAAGGAGGCGATGCCCGCCTCGGCGCTCGAGGAAATGGGGCGCTCCGACGCCATCTACATGGGCGCGATCGGCGATCCGCGCATCGAGACGGGCTACCTCGAGCGGCAGATCATCTGGGGCATCCGTCAGACGTTCGACCTCTTCGTCAACCTGCGTCCCATCCGGCTCTATCACGAGAATCTCTGTCCCCTGAAGGACAAGAAGCCCGCCGACATCGACATGATCGTCGTGCGCGAGAACACGGAAGACGCGTATGCGGGGCTGGGCGGCATCCATCGCAAGGGCACGCCGCACGAAGTCGCGATCGCGGAGATGATCTACACGCGCCAGGGCGTCGAGCGCGTGATCCGCTACGCCTACGAGATCTGCAAGAAGCGCAACAAGAAGCGGCGCCTGACGCTGGTCGACAAGGCCAACGCGATCCGCGCGCAGGACATCTGGACCCGCACCTTCGCCGAGGTCGGCAAGGAATACCCCGAGGTCGAACAGGACCACGCCTACATCGACGCGGCCTGCATGTGGATGGTCAAGAACCCCGAATGGTTCGACGTCGTCGTGACGCCGAACCTCTTCGGCGACATCCTGACCGACATCGGCGCGATGATCCAGGGCGGGCTCGGCATCGCGGCCTCGGGCAACATCCATCCGGGGAAGGTCTCGATGTTCGAGCCGATCCACGGTTCGGCGCCCAAGTACCGCGGGCAGAACAGCGCCAATCCGGTCGCCGCGATCGAGGCGGGCCGCATGATGCTCGAGTACCTCGGCGAGGCGAAGGCCGGTCGCCGGATCGAGCAGGCCGTGCGCCACTGCATCGAGACGGGCAAGATCGCCTCGTTGAAGGCAGGCGCCTACAAGTGCGATCAGGTCGGCGACATGATCCGCGACGCGGTCGTCTCGGGGGCGTAGTCGGGCACCGCGTAGGATGCATCCGTGATCCCGATCGGCGACGAACCCAACGAAGGCGGCACGCCGTTCGTCAACTACGCGCTGATCGCGGCGAACGTGCTCGCGTGGGTGCTGTTCCAGGGCGCGGGAGGCGAGGCCGCGCTCGAGGCGTCGGTCCGGCGCTATTCGTTCGTGCCGTCCAACCCGAGTCTCGAGACCGCCTTCACGAGCATGTTCATGCACGGGTCGTGGATGCACCTGCTCGGCAACATGCTCTTCCTCTGGATCTTCGGTGACAACGTCGAGTCGCGGCTCGGGCGGGTCGGGTATCTGGCCGCGTACCTGGCGACGGGATTGCTCGCGGGCATGGCGCACGGGCTCTCGGATGGGTCGTCGGCGATCCCGAGCCTCGGGGCGTCGGGCGCGATCAGCGGGGTGCAGGGCATCTACCTGATCGCGTTCCCGCGCAACAACGTGAAACTCCTCATCGTCTTCTACTACGTGATGCGCGTCATCCGTGTGCAGGCGATGTGGATCATGCTGTTCTGGTTCGTGATGAACGACGTGCTGCCGACCGCGTTCATGCGGGGCGGGGCCTCGGGCGGCGGCGTCGCGCACTGGGCCCACATCGGAGGCTTCGTCTCGGGTGCGCTGCTCTGTTTCCTCATGCGCCCGGCCGTGCGTGCCGTCGCGCCGATCGGTCGTCCCGCGGGGAGTTCCGGCGAAGTCTGGGGCAACACGCGAGGGCCTCAACGCTGGGACTCGGGCCGGGGCGTCGGGGGGTACGTCGATTCGTCCGACGTGGGACATCTCTCGCGCTCGGCGCCGAGCGCACTGGCCGGACTCTCCGACAGCGACCAGATCCTCGCGCTGTGGCGATCGGGTCGCTTCTCGGATGCGTCGGCCCTGCTCGCGACGGCCCTGCGATCGAACGCCAGGATTTCGATTCCCGAGCCCGAGCTGCTTCGGATGGCGGGGCGGCTCTACGAGGACGCGCGCTACGACGACGCGAAGGCGGCGTTCCGCACGTACATGAAGGACCACCCGCGCGCTCCGGGCGCCGCGGTCGCGGCCTACGCGCTCGGCATGATCGCGTCACGTCGTGACAACGACGGTCACACGGCGCGTTCCTATCTCGCGATGGCGGCTGCCGGCCATCCCGATCCCGCCTCGCGCGAGCTGGCCTCGCGCGAACTCGAGCGCCTGCGTACCGACCGGATTCGGTGAACGGCGGGGACAGCAGGGCCTGTCCGGCGTCGTCAGTCCTCAGCGCATCTCGCGGAAGAAGCGCGTGAGTCGCTCCAGGCCTTTCGCGATCATCGCCTCCGAGCAGGCGTAGGACAGCCGGATCGACGTCGGAGCGCCGAAGGGTTCGCCCGCCACGACCGCGACTTTCTCGTGTTCGAGCAGCGCCTCGGCCAGTTCCGCGGGCGTCGAGAGCTTCTTGCCCTTGTAGGACTTGCCGAGGAACTTCGCGACGCCGGGGAGCACGTAGAACGCACCGTCGGGCGTCGGGACGTCGAGCCCCTCGATGCGCTTCAGGCCGGCGACCATCGACTTGCGGCGGCGATCGAACGCATCGCGCATCTTCAGGATCGACTCGATCGGTCCGGTCAACGCCGCGACCGCCGCGCGTTGGCAAAGCCCCGGCGGTCCGCTCGTCGCGTGGCCCTGAAGGCGCACCATCCGGCCGATGATGTCGTCGGACGCGCCCGCGAACCCGATCCGCCAACCCGTCATCGAGTAGGCCTTCGACATCCCGTTGACC
>JANNRO010000108.1:0-6604 GCA_031401505.1 Planctomycetia bacterium | reverse complement strand
CACTTTTGGAGGAACGACCCCAGCTTGTTCATCGAGCCATATCCGGTCGGCCAATCGCGGTCCACGTCGATCTGACCGATCGGTTTGCTCGACGACAGCCGCGCGGGCTTCCCGCGCTTTGGGTCGTAGTTCTTGTCGGCGAATACGCGTACCTGATAGCGCCCCTTGGGCAGCGTGCGGCTCTTCTCGAGCCCGGCCGCGAGTTCGCTGCCCCGAGGGGCGTGCAGATAGAGCGTCTGCTGCCAGCCCTTCATCGCATGGCGCGAGGCGCTCGCGATGCGGGTCGTGGCCCACGCCTTCTCCGCGACGTCCCAGGCGACGATCTCGATCGAGACTGCCGCGTCGTCGAACGACGACGGCAATTCGACGCGTACCCAGCAATCGGTCGTGACGTCGGTTTCCGGCGGTGTCGCGGGGAGGTCCTTTGCTGTCGCGTAACCGTCCCTGTTGGCGCGCGCGTAGTCGCGGATCCAGCCGATCCATCGCGTGTACGTCTCGTCGCCGATCAGAATCTTGCGACCTCCCACGTGTGCGACCTGCTCACTCGGCTTGCGCAAGATGAGGCTTTTCTCGGGGGCGTCGAGGTCGAGGAGTTTGCCCTGGATCAACCCGAGCATCGTGGTTCTCGGCTCGCCCGGGACGATCCACGAGACACGCTTTCCGAATTTCTCGACTTGCTTCTGGTTGTCGGGTGCCGCATGGCACGAGGCACAGCGTTCGGTGTCGCGCCAGAATTGATCGACGAAACGCGCGAGCACCTGATCGTCGCGCTCGTGGCGAATCACCTCGACGGGCCGACGCCAGTCGCCGCGCTCGGCAACGTCGAGCGGCGGCGCGTCCACGAGCGTCGGAATCGCGCACGACGCGACGATCCACGCCTCGAACGCCTGCGCCTCCTGCTCACGTCGCTTGCTCGCGATCGGATTGGGCTTCGGGGGAGCCATCCGGATCATCGTCAGGATCTTGCTGCCCGTCGGGTTCTTGACGTCCACGAGCGCCCGATCCCGCAGCGAAAGGAATGTTTCGTCCGCCGTCGGGCGGAGGAAGTCTCTCAAATCCACGGCCGCGAGGTGGCACTCGATGCACGACGACGGGTCGGGCGAGCGCAGGATGGGGAGGATGCGCTCGCGAAAGACGCGCTCGGGATCGGGCGTGTCGCCAGCTGACGCGACCCCCGCCGCGGCGAGGACGACGACGAGCGACGCGACGATCAGACGACTCACGGCGTGCCTCCCGAGGCGGTCCACCATGTTACGGCGAGTTCCATCATCGCGCCGGGCCCCCTGTCGGGCCCCGCTCCGGTGGTACATTCCGGCTCGGTGCGTCTCACGATCGCCCTCGTCACGATCGGTCTGCTCATCCACCTTCAAGTGGCCGGAGTGATCTGCGTCTGTCCGCACGACGGGAACCAGGGGTCGTCACATGTTCGCGCTCCGACCGTGAACGGGCATGACGACGACCAGGTGCCCGAGCGTCTCCGCTCCTCGCACGACGCACACCGACCCAAGCCCAACCATCACCACGACGACGCGCCCGGACGGCGCCGATGCGCTGCGGTTCCCGCCTTCGCCGTACTTGAATCGACGACGAGTTCGGTGACGACCCACGACGGTTCGTGGTGCGTGGTCTTCGACGCCCCCGCCTGCTCCGCGGGGGGCGATGTTCCGGGTCGGCGGGTCGCGGGACGCCATGCTCGACCGCCGCCACCCTCGCGCGTCGTCAGTTCGTCCACCCCTTGGTCCCTGCCGGTCCTCCAGGTCTGATCGCGCCTCGCCGGGCCGCCCACGCCTTCGTCGGATGATTCGTCGAAGAGCGAGCCGCTTCGGTCCTCCGTGGCATCTGAGTCAATCCCGCTCGCGCTGTCGGAGCGGCACGTGGAACGGCATCGGCGCCGACGTTCGGCGACGGAGCCTTCCGCTCGCGACGCGCGATGCCCGTTCGCGTCGTGGGAGTGCTTCGCTCTCCCTTTCCCTCGATTCTCGTAACGGTCCCTCGATCGACGCATCACGGTGCGCCCGACGGGGAACCCAGGAGTCACTTCGTGAAAACGATCCTGTTCTGCGCCACGGCCGCTGCGGCGTTCTTTTCGACAGCCCTCCCCGCGCGTGCGGGCGATCCCGCTCCCGTACCCGCACCCGCCACGAAAGCCGTGCCGGTCGTGTCGGTGCCGACCTACGACAACGAGACCTGCCCCATCATGGGCAAGCCCGCGTCGAAGGCGCTCTTCACCGACACCCCCTTCGGCCGGGTCTACATCTGCTGCCCGCCGTGCATCAAGAAGGTGCAGGCCGACGGCGAACGAGCGGTGAAGGCGGCCTACCCGGTCGTCAGGAAGGCCGGGAACACGCTCGACCCGGTGACCGGTGCAGCGGTCGGTGACAAGCCGGTCCTCGTGACCCTCCAGGGATACGAGATTGCATTCGCGAACGAAGACAACGCGAAGGCCGCGCGTGCAAACATCCAGATCGTGCTCACGAAGGCGATCCATCCCACCGTCGTCGACATCGGGAACGAAACCGATCCGATCACCGGCAAGCCGGTCGTCAACAACGCATTCGTCCTGATCGACAAGGACCTCGTTCGCCTCTCCGCTCCGTCCGTCGTCGACGACGTGCGGCGCGACCCCGAGAAGGCCTTGAAGGCGGCCAAGGACATCGCGGCGAAGGAGGCCGAGGCCCGCGCGAAGGCGAAGGCCGCGACTCTTCCCAAGTAGTTGATTCGGCGAGGCGCGATTCGAGGGCGGATCGCGCCTCGCCCATGCGGAACTCGGTCAAGGATCGCGGTGGCGTAGCGGGAGGGCGATGCCATGTTGCGAAGAGTCACGATCGGGGCGTGTGCGGGGGTCCTGATTTCCACGGTCGGTGGTTGCCGATCGGCGTCCGACGGCTCCCCCGCGGGAGAGATGTCCCGGGTCGCCTCCGACCTCGCCGAGCGGACGGGTGCCATCGCGTCGCCGCTCGGCGATGCGCAGGTCGCGGCGGCCTGCGCCGATCTGCTCTCGAAGCCGTTGAGCGAAGCGAGTGCCGTCAAGGTGGCGCTGCTCCAGAACGCCTCGGTGCGCGAATCGTACGAGCGGTTGGGCATCGCACGGGCCGACCTGCTCCAGGCCGGCCTCATCGCGAATCCCGTGTTCTCGGCCGACACGAAGTCGTTCTCGCACGGGCCGGAGATCGAATTCGGGCTCGCGCAGTCGTTCGTGGAACTGTTTTTCCGGCCACTCCGACGGCGGATCGCCGAGCACGAGCTGTGCGCGGCGCAGGCGCTCGTGACTCGGGAACTCGTCCACCTCGTATACGAAGTCCGTCGGGCGCTCGTCGCCGTCCGCGGGGCCGACGAGGTGACGCGGCTGCGCGGGGAGGCGCTCGCCGCCGTGACGGCCGCCCGAGATTTGATGGGCAAACTTCACGTCGCGGGCAACGTCCGCGACTCCGACTTGAGCGTCGAGGAGGTCGGCGCCGCGAGGGCCCTGATGGACGTCGACGCTTCGAGAATCGCGGTTCGCGACACCCGAGAGTCGCTCGGCGTCCTGCTCGGGCTCCGGTCGTCCGCGGCCGCGTTGACACTCGAGGGGAAGTTGCCGGCCTTGCCCTCGCCGACCGACGAGGCGAGCGCCGAGGTGCGAGCCCTCGCCGCAAGTCTCGATCTGCTCGAAGCGAAGGCCCGGATCGCCGCTGCACTCGAAAGCGCGGGCCTCGCGCGTCGCACGGGGTTCCTCCCGTCGCTCGATCTCGGCGTCGTCGGCAAGCGGGAGTCGAGTGACGGCGCATGGGGATTCGGCCCGGCGATCTCGACGGCCATCCCGGTCTTCGATCAGGGACAGGCGAAAGTCCTCGCCGCGAACGCACTCGCGCGACAGCGGTGCGCGATCCACGCACACCTGACGGTCGAGGTGGCGTCGGCCGCGCGTCGCGTCGCCGATCGGGCGAAGGCGATGCGCGCCCGCGAGGTCTACCTCCGGGAGATCTACCTCCCGTTGCGCGTGCGGTACGTCAACGACACCGTCCAGACGTTCAACGCCATGCAGATCGGCGCGTTCGACGTGCTCGACGCGAAGGAAGGCGAGGCCGATGCCCGTCGCGAACACGCGGAGACGCTGACGGCCGCGTGGCTCGCACGACTCGATCTCGCGGAATTGCTCGCGGGCAGTCTCGATCGGGAAGCGCTCGAAGCGCCGTCACTGCCCGAGAACGCCGAGAAACCCACGCCTCCGAAAGGACACTAACGATGCGCTCCTTCCCCCGTCGGTTCGGTGCTCTCTTCGTCCTCTCGATGGTCTTCGGTTCCGGCCGCGGCGCCGTGGCCGGTGAAGACCCGCACGCGGGCCACGAGCCGGCGCCGAAGGCCGGAGTTCCCGGATCGGACTACAAACCCGTCGTCACGCCGAACGGCGCGACGCTGCCGTTCACGGTCGTGGACGGCGTCAAAGTCTTCCATCTGATCGCCGAGGAGGTGCTGCACGAGTTTGCCGAAGGCCTCACGGGAAAGTGCTGGGGCTACAACGGTCGAGTTCACGGGCCGACGATCGAGGCCGTCGAAGGCGACCGCGTCCGCATCTATGTGACGAATCGGTTGCCCGCGCCGACGACCGTCCACTGGCACGGGATTCACCTCCCGAACGGCATGGACGGCGTCGCCGGGCTCACACAACGCGCGATCCACCCGAAAGAGACGTTCCGCTACGAATTCACCCTGACGCAGCACGGCACGTTCATGTACCACCCGCATCACGACGAAATGGTGCAGATGGCGATGGGCATGATGGGCATGTTCGTGATCCACCCGCGCAAGGCGTCGGGCCCGCTTCCCGACCGTGACTTCGTGTACCTCCTCTCCGAATGGAAGATCACGCCGGGGATGGAGCGACCCGACCCCAACGAGATGACCGACTTCAACGTGGTGACGTTCAACGGAAGGGTCTTCCCGGGCACGGCGCCGCTCGTGGCGAAGAAGGGCGACCGCGTGCGCATCCGGATCGGCAACCTCTCCGCGATGGATCACCACCCGATCCATCTTCACGGCCACTCCTTCCGGGTGATCGCGACCGACGGGGGCGAGATCCCGGAGGCGGGGCAATGGCCGGAGACGACCGTGCTCGTCCCGACCGGATCGACGCGGACGGTCGAGTTCATCGCCGCGAATCCCGGCGATTGGGCGTTCCACTGCCACATGACGCACCACATGATGACCCAGATGGGGCACGGCATCCCGAATCTCATCGGCGTCGATCAGTCCGACTTCGACAAGGCCGTGATGGACGTGCTCAACGGCGGGCGCTCGAGCGGGACCGGCGGCGCGTCCGAGATGTCGATGGACCAGCCGAAGAACAGCATCGCGATGCTCGGCGGCCCAGGAGCGTTCGGCTACATCACGATGGGGGGGATGTTCACGGTGTTGAAGGTCCGCGAGGGTCTGAAGAACTACGACGACCCCGGCTGGTTCGCACATCCCGAGGGGACCATGACCGGTCCGGCGTCGGAGGAAGAGTTGAAGCGAGACGGGGTGGACCTCAGCGTCGCGCCGATCGTCCCCACAGGTCCCACCGGCGATTCTCCCGCCGCGCCGGCGGCGACGCCCGCCGCACCGGCTCTGAATCCTCATGGGCCGCACGGTGGATCGAAGTGAGAGGGTGGCCGGGTCGAACGGGCGCGTTTTTCGCGTCGGGTCCCGCGAGTGCCCTTCGACTTGCGCCTCCCATGACTCATGCCTATACTCCGGACCGTGAACCGGTTCGTGCCCACCATCCTCGCAATCCTGGCTGTTCTGGGCCTGCTGCTGCCTCCGAGGCAGATCGTTCATGCACACGATGATGGCCATGCTGCGCATTCGCATGGAGTCACGCAGACGGTCCACGTCGCACTACCTGCGCTTCCCGTGCATCCGCATCCGCATCCCCACCAACCCGCCGATCCGGTCGATGAGGTCGTCGAGGACGTCGATTCCGACGAGGGGAAGGCGCCCGAGCCGCATCTTCATCTGACGAGCGCACATGAAGCCATCGCTCGACTCCGGGGAAGCGACCCCGCGACCGACGGATCGATCGCTGCGTCGATCGCGCTCGTGCCCGCCCTCGTGCCATGTCCGATGCATTGGCCGGTGCGTCCCGAGGGGGTCGTGCCCCGCGAGGGTTGCCACGCCCCGCGACCGTACTCTCGATCGATGGATCGCCTGATCGTGCTGGGTCGTCTCCTGATCTGACGGCGGGACCTTCATCCGACGCTTCGCGTGCGTTCCCCGGGTTCGGGGATCTGTGCGCTCTCGCCTGACGACGGCGTCGCGGGCGTTGTTGGCGTCGCTCTCGCTCGTCCGACTCGTCCGCCGTGCGTGCGCCGCCACTCGATTGCGGCGCGCCCCAGAGACTCGACCGCTCCGTGGAGATCCTGATGCGTCCCCAGATCATGCGCGCCCCGATTCGTTCCCCGTTCGCGAATGCCTTGGTCCTCTGTGCTCTTGCAGGCTGCGGCGGGGCGGCCCCCGTCGAACCGAAGAAGACGTCGGCTGCGCCTGCGATCACGAATCGCATCCCGCTTCCCGCGGACGTCGTCGCGAATCTCGGCATCACCTTCGAGAAGGCCAAACGGGGTCGATTGGAGACGCGCCTGCGCAT
>JANNRO010000107.1:0-1534 GCA_031401505.1 Planctomycetia bacterium | reverse complement strand
CCCCCTACTTCGTGAAATACGGACGGTCGCGGCGATTCGACGATCGCTTGAAGGCCGCGCAGGCCGAGGCGCGGGCAGCCGGGCGCGGCATCTTCGGCGACGGTGTGCGGCACTACCCCGACTACGGCGAGCGGTTCCGCTGGTGGGAAGCGCGCGCGAAGCAGGTCGACGCCTGGCGTGCCGACGTGAAGGGTGCCGCCGATCCGTCGGCGTACGTCGAACTCGGCGTCGAGACCGACCCGGCACGGATGGCGACGCTGCTCGGCAGGACGGTCACCGTGTTCGGCGCACTCGATCGCGTCGACGGCACGGGAACGCCCAAGCGCATCCTGCTCGTGGACAAGCCGCACCAGCCGTTCTCGGTCGTGATCTTCGACGGCGCCGTCTGGGGCGGGATCGATCTCGCTCCCATCGGAGCGTCCTTCGTTCGGGTCACGGGGACGTTGTCCGAGTATCGCGGTCGCGCGCAACTCCTGATCGACGACTCGAACGCCATCTCCACGAAATGAGCACCCGCTTGATGCCCGCACGACTTCGCGCCAGCCGCGCCCTCTTCGCCGCCTTCGCCGGCTTCTCCATCGCGCTCGCGACGCTCCCCGGATGCGGTCCCGGTGACCCGATCCACGTTCCCGAACGCCCGGCTCGCACGATCATTCAGGAGTCGGTTCCGATCCGCATGATCTTCGTGGCCTACAAGCGGGGTCCGAAGGTCCCCGAGCGCACGCAGGCCGAGGCCGTCGCGAGAGCGAACGAAGCGATCGCGAAGTTGAAGGCCAAGGACGCGTCGTTCGAAGCGGTCGCGAAGGAGATGTCGGAAGATATCGTCAGCGCCGCCGACGGGGGCTGGTTCGGATTCGTGACGGACCGACCGTCCGACCAGGGTGACTCGCCGTATTTCGAGGTCGCGCACGCGCTCAAGGTCGGCGAGATCTCGGCGCCGTTCGGGAGCAAGCTCGGGCAGCAGGTGATCCAGCGGCTCTCCCGTGAGGACGGGAAGGCCGTCGAGGCCGAGTGCGTGGCGCCCATCGACAGCCTCGTCGTTCCCTGGCATGACGTCGTCCGCACGCTGCCGATCTCCCAGACCAAGGACGCGGCGTACGAGGAAGCCGTCAAAGCCGTGATCGCGATTCGCGCGGGCACGTATCCGTTCGAGGCCGCGGCGGGCAAGTTGCTCGGCGCAACTCCGATCTCCGTTCCCCTCAGGCGCGTGATGGTGCCCGACGGCCTCGAGAAGTTCTCGGCTGCCGTATTCGCGTCGGCACCCGGCGAAGTCACCGACCCGATCGAGACGGCCAAGGGTTGGGTGATCGCGCAGCGGCTGCCGTACGTCCGCTGCTACGCAAGGCATATCGTCATCACGTCGAATCGGAGCCCGGCGTGGATCAAGCCGAGTCCGCGAAAGCACGAGGACGCTCAGAAGCTCGCGGAGGAGGCGCTCGCGCGCCTTCGTCGCGAGCCAGATGCGTGGAACGACCTCTGCCGCAAGGTCTCCGAAGAGCCCGTCTCGAAGGACATCGGCGGATTCGTGGGCGAC
>JANNRO010000106.1:0-7055 GCA_031401505.1 Planctomycetia bacterium | reverse complement strand
TCCCGCGCGCGATCCGCCCGACCGAAGAGGCGCGTGACGCGCAACCCGCCGATCGATTCCTGCACGTACGCGTTCGTGGCGGCCACTTCGGCGCGGACGCGGCGGAAGTCGGTGCGGCTGCGGCGGGTGAAGACGATCGTCACGACGAGCAGCACGGGCACCACGAGCAGGACCGACGCCACGAGGAGGCCGTCGGTCCACCAGAGGAGTCCCACGATCAGCACGAGCTTCAACGCGTCGTAGAACACCGACGCGACCCCGCTCGAGAACGACTCCTCGACCGCATCGACGTCGCTCGTGACCCGCGTCAGGAGCGTGCCGACCGGATGGCGGTCGAAGTACGAAAGCCCCATCTTCTGCAGGTGCGCAAAAACGTCCTGCCGGAGCGAAAAGCCGATCCGCTGCCCGGTCAGGACCGTCACGAACTGCTGGAGCCCCCGCGCGATCGAACCCAGAAAGGCCACGCCCGCGAGGATGAGCGCGTAGACGAGGACTCCGGAGGCCGATTTGTCCCGCACGGGGCCGTCGATCGCGGCGCCGACGAGTTTGGGAATCGAGAGATCGAGCACGCCGACGAGCACCATGACCGTGATCGTCCCGATGACGAGCCCTCGGTGGGCCGCGACGTAGCGCAAGAGGCGCTTCAAGACGCGCGGCGACGGCGCGGCGGCGATCGCGGACGGCGCGGGGGCGGTGACCGTCACGCGAGCTCCTCGATCTCGGCGTGGAGGCGCTGGAGTCTCCACGTGCGGGCATACCAGCCGCCGTGCGCCAGCAGTTCGTCGTGCGTGCCTCGCTCGGCGACGTGCCCGCCGTCGAGCACGATGATCTGATCGGCGTCACGGATCGTCGAGAGGCGATGGGCGGTCAGGAGCGCCGTGCGCCCGACGCGTTCGCGCCGAAGCCCGTCGAGAATGCGCGCTTCGGTGCGCGTGTCGACCGCCGACAGCGCGTCGTCGATCACGAGGATCGGGGCGTCGGAGAGCAGCGCTCTCGCGATCGTCGCGCGCTGCTTCTGTCCGCCCGACAGCGTGATGCCCCGCTCGCCGACGATCGTGTCGAGCCCGTTCGGGAACGCCGCCAGATCGTCGGCTAGGCCCGCCGCCTGCGCCGCCCGCTCGACGCGGGCGGGGTCGATGGCGCCGTGAACGCCGACCTCGAGGTTCGCGCGGATCGTGTCGGAGAAGAGGAACCCGTCCTGGGGTACGACGGCCAGGCGACCCCGCAGTTCGCGGAGCGGGAACCCCCGGACGTCGATTCCGCCGATGAACACGGTCCCTTCGGGCGGGTCGTAGAGGCGCGCGAGCAGCGCGACGAGCGTCGTCTTGCCCGACGCGACGGGGCCGACGACCGCGAGCGTCGATCCCTCGGGCACTTCGATCGAGAGATTCTCGAGCGCCGCGCGCGCGACACCGGGGTATCGGAACGTCAATCCTCGGATGGAGATCCCGGACGCCGATCGGGCGACGGGACCTGCGTCCGACGGCTCGATGTCCGCTTCCCGAGGCGCCTTCAGGATCTCCTCGATGCGCCCCATCGCGGCCGACGCGCGCTGGAACGACGCGAGCGTGAAGCCGAACGAAATCATCGGCCAGAGCAGCATGTCGAGATAGACGAGGAACGCGAGGAGCGTCCCCTTGTCGGTCGTTCCGTCCATCACGAGCCGGCCGCCGAGCCATACGACGGCGACCAGCGCCGCGTCGCCCATCAGGCGCAGACCGCCCGTCATGTACGCGCGGCTCCTCGCGAGCCCGAGCGTCTCGCCGACCAGTCGCTCGTTGACCGCGCGGAACGCCGCGGTCTCGCGGTCCTCGGTTGCGTACGAGCGTACGACGCGCACGCCGGCGAAGTTCTCCTGCGCCCGTGCCGAGAGGTCGGCGGTACGGTCCTGCACCGCGCGGCTGCCCCGAAGGATCGCGGGCGAGACGAGGCGGACGATCGCGGCGATGCCCGCGAGCGGAAGGAGGAGCACCAGCGTCAGTTTCGGAGACATCCACGTCATCGCGACCAGCGCGGCGGGAAACGCGATCGCCGTCTGCGCGAGATACATGACGCCGGGCCCCACGCTGAAGCGCACGGCCTCGACGTCGCTGGTCAGCCGCGAGAGCAGATCGCCGGTGCGCATGCGATCGAAGAACGGAACCGGCAGGTCCATCAGGCGGCCGTAGACGTCGCGCTTCAAGTCGCGCTCGACGTGGCGCGAGAGTCCGATCAAGCGACGGCGCATCAGGTAGTTGGCGAAACCGCGCACGCCCATCACGGCGACATAGAGCGCCGCCCACTCGAGTGCGATCCCGGGTGCGTCGGTCACGCGGAACCCGGGCATGTCGCGATCGAGGGCCGCGACCGCGCGCCGGAGCAACTGCGGTGCGTACGCGAGCAGCAACTGTCCGACGACGAGGGCGACCGTTCCGACGACGAGGCTCTTCTTGTGGCGGGGGATGTACCGAAGGACGGCGCGGAGCGAACCGCGCTTGGGCGCGGGCGGGGAGGCGGTAGGGGATTCGGCGGGCATCGGGGACGGCATGGCGGCGGGCGAAGTCTAGGGGCGCACGACGCCGGCAACACGGCCCGCGACGGCCCCGACTCCCGCGCGGGCGGTCCGGGTGTGCGAACCTGCTACGGTGCTCGACTCGCGGGGGGGATCGTCGCCGGAATGATCCGGGAGCGCCGCCGTAACCGGTTCAAAAAACACGAGTTAGGGCGAGCGATCGCGCGACCTTGGAACGGCACGGGCCATGCTCTTCGCCCCCCGAGACCTGGCGTCGTTCGAGACCAAGACAACCCCCCTGATTCCGTAAGCCCAAAGCCCAACGCTGGGTCTCACTCGAGGGGGCGTGCCGAAGAGGCGCGCCCCCTCTCCCTTTGCATTTCCGCTTGCGTTGCGGCGCGAGAGGAGGGCAATGCGGCGCGAGAGGGTCGCCCGTTGGGCGACGAAGGCCGGCTCTCGCCGGGCGCTACTTGATCAGGTTCGGCTTGCAGGCGCCGTCGCGCCAGTTCGAACCGGCCTTCTCGAGTTTGCCGGTCTCGGTCGCGAACTGCCAGCTGATCGTGATGCCGTCGTCGGGCGTCATGCCCTTGCCACCGATCGGAATCCAGAGCGAGCACTTGACGAAGTCGGCGTCGGGTTCCGGGCTCACGTTCGAAGCCGGAGGCGACTCGAAGGACTTCGTCTTGTCTTCATTCTCGATCTTCTTGAGTTTCTTCGCCTGAATGCTGGGCGCGTCTTTCGAGAGGAAGGCGACGAAGTCGAGGTTCGAGCGGTAGACCGCGATCTTGCCGAACGCGAGCGCGAGCACGTAGGTGTCGGGCGGCAGCACGCCTTCGACCCATGCGGGCTCCTTCGTCTTCTTCTTGACCTTGCGCACACCGATGCCGCTGGTCGGCGGTGCGGCCGGAATCTTGGGATCGCGCAGGAGCGCACCCGCGATCGGGATGTCGGAGTGGAACACGCCGATCTTCAACGGGTCGGCCTCGTCGACCGCGTCCTCCATGATCTCCTTGGGCGTCCTTCCGTTCGGCTTCTCGGTCGGGTCGAGATTCAAGGCGTTCATCGGACAGAGGACGATCGCGGACGACTGTCCCGTCACATAGACGTGGTTTTCCACTGCCGAGCCGAGCGCCGCATACTTGTTCGCCGCCGCCCCCGCGAACCGGTCGGTGGCCAAGTCCGCGCGGCGGACGAGTTTCGGGCGGAGCAAACGATTGATGACGGGGTCGAGGCGATCGAGTGCCGGCGTCATGTACGAGGCGCAGCGAAAGCCGACGTTCTTGAAGTGGTTTTCGGGAAGGGGAGGTGCCGCGCGTCCGGCGCCGATGAAATTGCGGGCCGCGCTGCGAAGCGCCAGGTGCTCGCGGTCGGCACACGAGCCGCCGCGGATCACGCGCACGTAGTCACCCGTGTAGTCGGCGAAATAGGGCGGAGCCATCGACTTCGGCCACGGAAGCTCGACCCCGGGGTAGGCGTCGAACCAGGACGACGTCCATTCGGCCACGTTTCCGAGCATGTGGAAGCAGCCGCACCACGAGCGACCGCTCGGGATGTCCTCGACGGGCAGCGTCATCGGCTCCATCGTCTTCGGCGAGACGATGCGGCGGTCCAGCCAGTTGAGCCGCTGCTCGATCTTGCGCTTGTTCGTCGCCGGATCGAGGGCCTCGATCCACTCGTTGCCCCACGGGTAGATGCGCATCGACGGTCCGCGGGCGGCCCACTCCCACTCGGCTTCGGTCGGGATGTGCTTGCCCGCCCACTCGGCGAACGCCTCGGCCTCGAGGAAACTCACGCCGCGCACGGGATGGTCGGGGCCGGCGTCTCCCTCGAGGATCATCGAGTAGGCGAACCAGAGTTCAGGCAGCCGGATCTTGTAGACCTTCAGCTCGATGCCGGGAGGAATCGCCGCGAACTTGAATTGCCGCTTGATCTCGCTCGGCGCCATCAGCCGTCCCTTCGCGTCCTTCATGACGAGCAGGTCGGGCATCGCGGCGTTCAACGCCTCCTTGTTCAATTCGTAGAGCTGTGACCAGGAGATCTCGTCCTTCAGTTCCTTCGCCTTCTTCGCGTCCCCGTACACGTGGTACGAAGCGATCTCTTCGAGGCTGGTGAGCGCCGTCGAGCCGGTCTTGTAGACGCTCTTGAATTTCTCGCAATAGAGGAAGTACTGCTGGTTCGTGACCTCGCACGCGTCGATGAAGTACGGAGCCAACGTCGGCCCATGGACCGGCGTCTCGTACAGAATCTCCGCGAACATGTCCTTGCGCTTGCCGACCAGATTGAAGACGTCTTCGGGGGACGTCCCGATGCGCGGTTTGCCCGAGATGTCGACCCAGAGCATTCCCGCGGGTCCCGGGGGCGCGTCGACGAGTTCGGCCGGCGCCGGCGCCGGCGGAGGGGCGACGGGGTCGGCGGGCGGCACGGGGTCCGAAGGCGCCGGGGAAGGCCCGCCCGGAACCGGGTCGGCCGGGGGCGGTCCTCCGTCGCACACGCACGGCGAGACGACGATTGCGCACGACACGAGCAGCAGCGCAACGAACGGGATGACAGGGCGCATCAAGGGACCTCCGCGTGCGCGCCCTTGGGCGCGACGCGTATGCAAACGGGAAGGACCGGACGTCGCGTCGAACGGTACCACTCGTCGCGGTGGGCGACCATCGAACGGGGTGGATGAGCGTCCCGGTTCGACCGCGCGCGATGGTCGGCGGATTTGAAAATTCGCGGCGAGCGCCTGCCTGCCGATCCAGACCCACATCGGGGGCATCGCCGACTACAGACGGAGCCGTGCCACACCGATCTGATCGGGGTAGGGGATGTCGTATCGCGGATCGCGCGATCCGGTCGCAACCGGCGCCCGTCCGCGCCCTCGTCCCGTTCCACCGAATGTCGTAGAGAAACGATCGATACCCCCCTACATCTTGGGGGATCTCCATTGCGTTCAGTGCAGAACGACGTACACTTTTCATCGACGCGGTGGGTGCCGCGCCAACGGGTGTCGCCTCGAGGCCATGCGCCCCGACGCGAGCGGCAGGGAGCCAAATGAACATGGGCAACTTCGAGAAACTTTCCGTCCTCGTGATCGTCGTGATCATCGTCATGATCCTGGTGGTCGCGCTCTACACGTGGACCGGCGATCCGAGCGGCGCCGACACGGCCGTCGCCAGCGTTCCGACCGAGCACGTGGTCGACACGTCCATGTCCGGTATGGGCGTGTCCTTCGATCGAACGATCAAGAAGTCGAACGACAGCGCTCCAAAGGGTCCGATCCTGACGGGCGAGAAGAAGGGGCTGTCCGCCGCCCAAATTCTCGAGCAGTTCAACAAGCAGTCCGGGCGCGATGGCTCGGTTGAAGTGCCCGTGGGGATGGATGACACGATCGACAAGGAGGCCGTCGACGTCCCGCCCGTCCCGGTGCCCGTCGTCGCGAAGGAGCCGCGCTTCCACATCGTCGCGTCCGGCGAGACCATCGGCAAGATCGCCAAGCTCGAGTATCCCGGCGTGGGTCAAAAGGCCATCGACGGCATCCTGAAGGCCAATCCGACGGTCGACCCGACGCGCATGGCGATCGGATACAAGCTCCTGATGCCCGATCTCGGCTCGACGATCGCAACGATCGACGGCGGGCGGAAGTCGGAGCCGGCTTTGCCCTCTTCGGTCGCCGCGACCATTCGGCCCGGCACGCTCTACGTCACAAGGAAGGGCGACACGCTGCCGAACCTCGCCAACCGCGCCTACCGCGACAAGAACCAATGGCATCGGATCTGGGTCGAGAACTTCGACGACATCATCGACACCGAGCATCTCCAGCCCGGCACGCGGCTCAAGATTCCGGTCCTCTGAGATCCCGAGTTCGGGTGGCCTGACGGCCGCGATGCGGGAGCCCCGAATGGCTCCGGCGTCGCGGCCGTCGCCGTTTCAGCGAGAAGCCCCGGTAGCATCGGGCCCCAATGGACCTCGCGACGATTCAATCGGGCCGAGGCGGAGTGCTGGGGGCCGTCGCCCGTGCGGGTCTCGGATTGCTGTCGGTTCCCTACGGATTCGTCGCGCGGCGCCGCATCGCCGCGTACGACGGCCGGCGCGAACCGGGGCATCTGCCGCTGCCGGTCGCGTGCATCGGGAACCTGACGGCGGGCGGAACCGGGAAGACACCCTTCGTCGCGTGGCTCGCACGCATCGCCCTCGAGCGCGGCCGTCATCCGGCCGTGCTCTCGCGCGGGTACGGCGCGAAGGCGGCGGGTTCCGCGTTGTCCGACGAGGGGCTCGTCTTGAGAGACCTGCTCGGTGACGCCGTCGCGCTCGGCGAGGATCCCGATCGCGTGCGCGGCGGTCGCTCGCTGCTCGCCAACCACCCCGATGTGGACCTGTTGCTGCTCGACGACGGATTCCAGCATCGGAGAATCCATCGCGACATCGACGTCGTGCTGCTCGACGCGACCAATCCCTTCGGCTACGGCCGTCTGCTTCCCCGCGGGCTGCTACGCGAGCCGGTCGAGGGGCTCGGGCGGGCGCACGCCGTCGTCGTGACGCGGGCCGAACGCGTGACGTCCGCCGAACTCGACCAACT
>JANNRO010000105.1:0-3251 GCA_031401505.1 Planctomycetia bacterium | reverse complement strand
GGGCTCCGACCCCGATCGGCGGTGATCGAAAACGGCGTCCGGTGGCGCCCGCGGTAGCGCCGGAGCGGTCTCCCTGCCACGATCGCCCCCCCATGTTCGCCGGAGCGTCAAAATCCTCGAAGCCGCGCCCCGGCGGGCCTTCACACAACCATCGGACGCTCCCCTCGTGAGAGTCCTGATGCTCGGCTGGGAGTTCCCGCCCCATATCTCCGGGGGGCTCGGGACGGCATGCCTCGGCATCACGCGCGGTCTCGCCCACCACGGCGTCGACGTCACCCTCGTGCTCCCGAGAGCCTTCGGCGACGAGCCCAACGACTCCGCCCGCATCCTCGGCTGCTCGACCGCCGCGCTCGATTCGACGACGGGACCCGCATCCGACGCCCTCGTCCGCATCCTCGGCGTCGACAGCGCCCTTTCCCCCTATCTCGACGAGGCGACCTACCGCGCACGCCGGCAGGAGTTGACTCGGACGCGGGTCCCGTCCGCCGCTCCTGGAACCGACGACGCGCACCGGATGTCGGTCGCGAGTCGCGGCCCCGCGTTCGGCGGCTTCTACGGACCCAATCTGCTGGCCGAGGTCGCGCGCTACGCGAGCATCGTGCGCGAGCTCGCGAGCCGCGAAGAGTTCGACGTCATCCACGCCCATGACTGGATGACCTACCCCGCCGGCATCGCCGCGGCGCGCGCGTCGGGCAAGCCGCTGGTCGCCCACGTCCACGCGATCGAGTTCGACCGCTGCGGCGAGCACGGCAACCCGGCCATCGTCGAACTCGAACGCCGAGGACTCGCCGCCGCCGATCGCGTCGTCTGCGTCAGTCAATACACCGCCGACGTGGTGGCCAAGCGCTACCGCGTCGCCCGGCACAAGATCCGCGTCGTCCACAACGCCGTGCTCCCGAACGAAACGCCGTACCTCCCTTCGCCCGCGCGCGCGACGTCGGAGCCGGTCGTCCTCTTTCTCGGCCGGGTCACCTACCAGAAGGGCCCCGCGTATTTTCTCGAAGCCGCTGCCCGCGTCGTGAAGGCGCTGCCGCGCGTGCGCTTCGTGGTGGCCGGGAGCGGCGACCTGCTTCCCTCGATCGTCGAACGCACGGCGTCGCTCGGCCTCGCGCGCCACGTCCGCTTCACGGGCTTCCTCTCAGGCGCCGACGTCGAGCGCATGTACCGGGCGGCCGACGTCTACGTCATGCCCTCGGTGACCGAGCCCTTCGGCATCGCGCCGCTCGAGGCGATGGCGCTCGACGTCCCCGTCATCGTGTCGCGGTCGAGCGGCGTCGCGGAGGTGTTGAAGAGCGCGTTGAAGGTCGACTTCGGGAACGTCGACGACCTCGCCGACAAGATCATCGCGGTGCTGACGCGCCCCGCGCTGCGCGCGGCCCTCGTCGCCGAGGGTCGGCGCGAGCTGACCGGGATGCGATGGGAACGACGCGCCGAACGGCTGATCGACGTCTACAAGGAGGCCGCCGCGTGACGCCCTCCGTCCGACCGTCGCGGTCGAAGGCCGCCCGTGCGCGCGCCTCGAAGGCGAAGGCCACGCGCTCGATCTGCCTCTACTTCCAGGTCCACCAGCCGTGGCGGCTGCGCCGCTACACCTACTTCGACATCGGGCACAACGCGCGCTGGTTCGACGACGACGCCAACGAGCGACTCGTGCGCCGGATCGCACAGCGCTGCTACGTCCCCGCGAGCAAGACGATCCTCGAGGCGGTGCGCCGCACGAAAGGCAAGTTCCGCTGCGCGTTCTCGATCAGCGGCACGGCGCTCGACCAGATGGAGGCCCACGCGCCCGAGGCGCTGACCGTCTTCCGCGATCTGGCCGACACCGGCGCCGTCGAGTTCCTGGCCGAAACCTCGCACCATTCGCTGGCGGCGCTCTCCAACGCCGCCGAGTTCCGGGCGCAGGTGACCGCCCACGCCGACCGCGTCGAGCGGCTCTTCGGCCGCCGCCCGACGACGTTTCGAAACACCGAGCTGGTGCTGAACGATCGCGTGATGCGGCTGGTGAGACGCATGGGCTTTCGGGCGATCCTCGGCGAGGGTGCCGATCGCCTGATGAAGGGACGCAGCTCGGGCCGCGTCTACGGCTCGACGGCCGCCCCCGGCCTGCGCGTGCTGCTGCGCACCTATCGCTTTTCCGACGACATCGCGTTCCGATTCGGCCACGGAAACGCGGAACAACGCCTGACGGCCGAGAAATTCGCGAAGTCGCTCGCCGCACTCCCCGCCACCGACACGTTCGTCGGCCTCTTCATGGACTACGAGACGTTCGGCGAGCACCACGGGCACGAGGGCGGCATCCTCGACTTCCTGGCGAAGCTCCCCGAGGCCGTGCTCTCGAAGAAGGGATTGACGTTCGCGACCCCGCAGGAGGCCGCCGCCGCGATGAAGCCCGCGGTATCGCTCTCGATCCCCTCGTCGATCTCGTGGGCCGACGAGGCGCGCGATCTGACGGCGTGGCTCGGGAACGCGATGCAGACCTCCGCACGCGACGCGCTCTACGACGTGCTCGCGAAGGTCCGGCGGGCCAAGCGCGCCGATCTGATGGAGGCGTGGCGTCGGCTCTCGACGTCGGATCACCTCTATTACATGTGCACGAAGTGGTCGGCCGACGGCGACGTCCACAAGCACTTCAGCCCCTACGCCACGCCGCACGACGCGTTCATCGCCTTCATGAACGTGCTCGACGACGTCGAGCGGCGCGCGGGTGACGTCGCGAAGGGACGCCTGACCGCGCCGATCCCGCTCGTGGCGGGGCCGACCTCGTTCGCGGACGCCGCCTCCCCCTCTCCCCGGCCCCTCACCCGTCCTACACGTGGATCGCGGTCCCGTCGCCCGACTCGGCCGTCGATCGCCCGAGTCACCCGGGCACGATAGGCTCCGCGCCGAACGACCTTGACCCCGACCGTCCATCGCTTCGAAGTGTCGTGGGATGTGTGTCGCAGGGCCGGCGCGCTCCACGACGATCTCGTGACGCGCGCGGCGAAGGCGGCCGAAGAATTCGGCGACGGCTACGTGCTGGTCGGCCCGTGGAAACTGCGCGACCCCGAGACCGCGGATGCGTTCGAAGAGGAGAAGGGATTCGAGTCGTATACGTCGGCGTGTCGGGCGCTCGGCGTTCCCGTGCGCGTCGGGCGCTGGAAGGTCTTCGGTCGCCCGCGGGCGATCCTCGTCGACGGTTCCGGCCTGATCACCGACCGCGACGGCCTCTTGACGCGGCTGTGGGAATCGCACCGGGTGGACAGCTTCGAGGC
>JANNRO010000104.1:0-3155 GCA_031401505.1 Planctomycetia bacterium | reverse complement strand
GCCGTCGAGGTCGCGCAGCCGATTCTCGAGGCAGGCGTACTCGAGCTCGGACAGGCTCGTGACTCCGAGTTTCGTCCAGATGTCACGTGCCCGCTTGGGCCCGAGTCCCGGGACCTTCATCACCTCGGACAGACCCGGGGGGACCTTGGCGCGCAGTTCGTCGAGCAACGCCATGCGCCCGGTCTCGACCATCTCCTTCACCCGTCCGGCGGTGCCCTCGCCGATGCCCTTGACGTCGGTCAGCGTGCCGGCCAGGAGCATCTCGGACGCGGGTCCCGGGAGCTTTTCGATGATCCGCGCGACCGAGCCGTAACTCCGCACCCGGTGGGGGTTGTCGCCGGTCAGTTCGAGCAGTTCCGAGGTCTCCGCGAACGCCTCGGCGATCGCGTCGTTGTCGGGGGGAGATGCAGGGTTCGGGGGGGATGGGCGGGTCATGCCCGGCCGATCGTACCCGTCGTCAACCGCTCCGGACGCGGTACCCTTGACGCATGCGCATCCGAACCGACGTCGTCCTCTTCGTCGTGCTACTCGCGGGATCGGCCTACGCCGTCTCGACGCAGGTGGGCCACGATCCGATCGCCGCCGCCGCGGCGACACGCGCCGGGCGTGTGCGTTTCGGCGGCATCGTCCCCGACGTGACGCTCAACGACTGGAAGGCGAGGCCGACGACGCTCGCGTCGGTCAAGGGCAAGGTCGCGACCGTGCTCTACTTCTTCAGCGTCGATTGTCCGTGCGTCGACGCGGTGCAGATGCGGATTCAGGAGTTGATGGACACGTACGAGCGAAAGGGCGTCGAGTTCGTCGGGATCGCCGGTCACCCCGACGACACGGCCAAGCAGGTGTTCGGCAAGGTCGCCGACATCCACGGGACGTTCCGGGTGCTGCTCGACCCCGAACAAAAGCTCGTTCGTCGCGTGGGCGTCATCGGCGCGACCGACGTCGCCGTCCTCGACGCGGAAGGGCGGCTCGTCTACCGCGGAACGATCGACGACGATCTGGTCAAGCCCACGACTCCTTACGTGAAGCCGATCCTCGAAGCGCTGGTCTCGGGGAAGGAGATCCCGTTTCAGGAGAGCGTGAAGGCGGCGACCTACGGCTGTCCGTTTCCCGGCTCGGACGGCGAATGCCCGACCAAGTGATCGACGGGGCCCGCGTCCGACGGGCCGCCCGCCCGTCCCCTGACCGGCGCTACGACTCCTTGATCGCCTTCGCCAGTTCCTCGCACGCCTTCTTCGCGTCGGCGTAGATCATTCGCGTGTTGGCGCGCTCGAAGAGTTCGTTCTTGACGCCCGCGAAGCCCGCGCCGAGCGAGCGCTTGATGACGAATACCGTGCGCGCTTCGTCGACCGACAGCACCGGCATTCCGAAGAGCGGGGACTGCGGATTGGTCTTGGCCGCGGGATTCACGACGTCGTTGGCGCCGATCACGAGGACGACGTCGGTGTTCTTGAAGTCGTTGTCGATGGCGTCCATCTCGTAGAGATGGTCGTAGGGCACGTTCGCCTCGGCGAGCAGCACGTTCATGTGCCCGGGCATGCGCCCCGCGACCGGGTGAACGGCGTAGCGGACGGCGCAGCCGCGCTTCTCGAGCAGGTCGGCCAGTTCCCGCACGGCGTGCTGCGCCTGCGCGACCGCCATTCCGTAGCCCGGGACGATGATGCAACTGCGCGCATCGGCGAAGACGAGGGCCGCCTCCTCGACGTCGGCGCTCCGGACGTTCTTGTAACCGTCGTCCTTGTTGGGCGTGGTGCCCGTGGCCGGCTCGGCGCCGAATCCGCCGAAGACCACGTTGGCGAGGCTGCGATTCATCGCCTTGCACATGATCTTCGTGAGGATGATTCCCGACGCCCCGACCAGCGACCCTGCGACGATCAGCACGGGACTGTTGAGCGTGAACCCCGCGAGCGCGCCCGCGACGCCGGAATACGAGTTGAGCAGCGAGATGATGACCGGCATGTCGCCGCCACCGATCGGGACGACGAGCCCGATGCCGAGCGCGAGCGCGAGCAACGCCGTCAGGCAGATGAGCGTCGTGGCGGCGCCCGCCCCCTCGACCGTCCAGACGACGAACGCCGAGATCACGAGGGAGAGGACGAAGAGGCCGGCGTTGATGACGTGCCGACCGGGGAAGAGCACGGGCTTTCCCGCCATCTTCTCGGAGAGCTTCAGGAACGCGATGAGGCTCCCCGTGAACGTCACCGCGCCCACGATCACCGTCAGCATCAGGTTGACGCCGTTGAAGGCGCCGCCGCCGATGTCGGTGAGCGTGCCGACGGCCGTGCCTTGCGGGACCTCCGCCGCCATCTGGAGGTAGGCGCCGATTCCGACGAACATCGACGCGAGGCCGCCGAGCCCGTTCAGGAGCGCGACCATCTCGGGCATCTGCGTCATCTTCACCTTGACGCCCAACACCACGCCGACGGCGGCTCCCACGACCAGGCCGCCGATGATCCAACCCGCGCTGATCGAGCCCATCTCGACGAACTGGCAGACGACCGCGAGCAGCATGGCGACGGCCGCCAGGTGGTTGCCCGATCGAGCCGACTTGACCCGCGACATGCGCTGGATCGAGACGATGAACAGGATGACCGAGGTCAGATACCCGAGTTGGGCGATCAGCTCGTTCGACGTGGGATCGCCGAGGGCGCCGAGCAGGAAAGGCGAAAGGGAACGCACGTGGGACTCCGTCGGGCCCCGGCCCGTTACGCCTTCGCCTTGAACATCATCAGCATGCGCTCGGTCACCCAGAAGCCGCCGACCACGTTCACCATGGCGAGCGCGACGGCGATGGAGCCGAGCACGGTCGAAGCGCCGAAATGGTACTTCGCCGTGACCTGCGCCGTCATCATGGCGCCGAGAATCGTGATCCCGGAGATGGCGTTCGAGCCCGACATCAGCGGCGTATGAAGCGTCGGCGGCACCTTCGCGATCAGTTGGTAGCCCGAGAAACACGCCAGCACGAAGACGTACAGTTCGAGCAGGATGTAGCCCGTCATGGGTGGTCGATCCAGAGGGAGCGCGGGCTACGGCCGCGCGGCGGAGGGGGAGGGGGCCGGGGAGGGGGTGGCCGCGCCGGGCGTCGGCAACGTCGCAGCGACCGGCGGTGCCGGTGGCAGCCCCAGGAGTTCGCGGGTGCGTGCGTGGCGTACGTCGCC
>JANNRO010000103.1:0-6775 GCA_031401505.1 Planctomycetia bacterium | reverse complement strand
AGTTGCGCTCGGAGACCCGCTTGAGCTTGTTCCGGTCGAGCCCCTTCTCCTCGATCTCCGCCTCGGTGACGAAGACCTCGTCGCCCACGTGGTACCAGCCCTCGTAGTCGCCGGCGTAGATCTCGCCCTTCGTCCACAGGTCGGAGAGGGCCGCCGTCACCACGCGCTCGTGGCGGGGCTCGGTCGTGCGCACGAAGTCGTCCTGCGCGACGTTCAGCCGCACCCAGGCGTCGCGGAAGCGCTGCTGGAGCTCGTCGCAGTGCTGCTGGGGCGGGATGCCGCGCTTGGCCGCCGCGTCTTGTGCCTTCTGCCCGTGCTCGTCGGTCCCCGTCAGGAAGAAGACGTCCTCTCCGAGCCCGCGCCGAAACCGCGCGACGACGTCGGCGAGGGTGGTGGTGTACGCCGTGCCCAGATGGGGCACGTCGTTGACGTAGTAGATCGGCGTCGTGACATAGAATACTTTGCGCGTCATCGTTTGGGGCACCACACCGCGAAGACTACCGCGCCTGCGACGCGGCTTGGAACAGCATCAGGGCCAGGTTCCTCGCCGCCGTCCGCTCGCCCAGCGTCACCGACCCCTTGGCGAGCGTCTTCGCGAGATTCGCCTCGATGTTCTTGCGGATCGCGCGCATGCCCGCGGGAATCTGCATCTCCTCCTCCTTCGCCCCCGCCTCCTTGACGAGCGCGTGGAGGGATTCGATCTCGGTCAACCTCGGGACGGCGACGTCCTTCCATAGGGGTCGGGCGGGCGCGTCCGCGAGTGCCCGCACGGCCTCGAGCACCGTCGCCGTGCGGGCGTGGAGCGAGGCGTAGTCGATCTTGTCGGCCGTGTCGGTCGGGCGGTGATAGTCGCGGCACGCGCCGCTCGTGAAGAACAGCGACGGGATCTTCCTCTCCTCGAACGGCAGGTAGTCGGACCAGCCGAGTTGGTTGAGATCCATCCCGAGTTCGCGCCACACGACCCCCGGTGCCACGGGCATGACGGCGGTCGCCGCGAGCAGCGCGTCGGCCCGTTCGGCTCCCATCACCAGGAGGAGCCCCGGATACATGTCGCCGATCGACCGCCCCAGCATGTCGATCGTGGTGAACGTGGCGCATCCATCGAGCGGGAGCGCGGGGTCCTCGACGTACGCACGGCTGCCCGCGCAATTGGTTTCCTCGAGATCGAACGAAACCACGAGCACCGAACGCTTCAACTTCGGGCCCGCCACCAACGCCCGCGCGATCTCGATCAGCGCCGCGACACCCGATGCATTGTCGTCGGCGCCGGGGAACGTCACCTCCGCCGTCTTCTCGCCCTCCCCGACGCGTCGCCGCGCCAAGTGGTCGAAGTGGGCCGACACGACGACGTACTCGGTCGCCTCGGCCCCCGGCACCCAGCCGACGACGTTCGCCCCGGCAGGAATCCCGACCTTCGCCTGGAACGAGCGCAGCATCGAGGTCGAACCGGGTGTCGGCTTCACGCCCGCCGCCGTCAGCTGCGCGGCGACCCAATTCCATGCCTTCTCGCGATCGTCGGGCGAACCACGTCCGCCCTGCTCCGGCGATGCGAGCCACTTGACGTGAGCCTCGAGTTTCGCGCGATCGATCGCGTCGGTCGTCGCAACGAGGCGTGCTGACTTCGCGGGGGGGGCGACGGGCGGAGGTGCAGCGGGGACGGGGTCGTCGCCACGAACAAACGGCGAGGCGACCACGCTGCCAAGTACGACGATGCCGAGGAGAGCGGACCGGACGAGGCGATTGGCGGGCGGGTTCATCGTCCGCCAAGGATACGTCGCGGCCTACGTCGGCGTCGCGAGGTCGTCCACCGTCGCCTGGACGTCGGCGCGATCGGGCGCGTCGTCGGGGATCGCGGTCAGGAAGGCCGCCAGGTCCTCGTAGGCCCCTTCGCGATCGAGAGCCTCGAGCCGCGCGACGCCGCGCCCGTAGAGCGCCCCGGTGCGGGTCGGGTCGGCTTCGAGCACGAGCGTCCAGTCGGCAACGGCGCCCTCGCGGTCGCCGGCCAGTCGACGTACGACCGCGCGCGACTCCAGGAGGTCGAGCGAGTCGACGCCCGTGGTGCGTGCAGCGGTCAGGTCGTCGATCGCACCCGCGAAGTCTCCGCGTTCGACGCGGACCAGCGCGCGATTGACGCGTGCCTCGACGAACGTCGGCTCGAGAACCAGCGCGCGGTCGTAGTCGACGAGCGCCCCCGCGACGTCGCCGAGCCCGACGCGTGCGTCGGCGAGCGCCACGTACGCCAAGGCCCACTCGGGCGCGCGTTCGACTGCACGCGCGAAGTCGATGACCGCGGGCCCGAATCGGCCGCGGGACACGTGTCCGAACCCCCGCTCGTACCAGTCTTCGGCCGTGCCCGGGTCGTGAGCCAACGCGGCCTCGAAATCGGCGAGCGCGCCATCGAGATCGTCGAGCGCGCCCTTCGCGGTGCCACGGCCGTAGAGCGCGTCGGCACGATGAGGCTCGAGCGCCAGCGCCGACGTGAACGCGGCGACGGCGCCCGCGGGCTCACCCGCCTGAAGCCGCACATGACCCAACGCCGCGAACGGGGCCGCCCACGTGGGGGCCAGTTCGCACGATTTTTCGAGATCGGCGCCCGCGCCCGCGAGATCACCCTGCCGGCGGCGCAACGTGCCCCGCGCATACCAGACGTCGGCGCGATCCCGATGGCGTTCGACGGCGGAGGTGAAGTCGTCGAGCGCACCCGGAGCGTCTTTTTGCGCCCGACGCAGCAACCCCCTCGCGAGGTACGCCTCGGCCCAATCGGGCGCGATCCGGAGCGCCTGGGAGTAATCCGCGATCGCGCCGTCGACGTCGTCGCGGCGCTCGCGCACCCGCGCCCGCTGAAACCAGCCATATGCCTCGGTCGGGGCCAGTTCAAGACCGCGAGCGTAGTCGGATTCGGCCCCGTCGAGGTTCCCCGCACGCCAGCGCGTCCACGCGCGCGCAAACCACCCGGGAGCCCAGGTCGGCGCGACGTCGACGAGCCGGTCGTAGTCGAGGAGCGCCTCCTCGATGCGGCCCTGCGCGGTGCGCGCGCGCGCGCGCCCGTACCACCCGCCCGGCGAGCGCGGCGCCTTGCGGATCGCTTCGCCGAAGAGCCGATCGGCCGCGTCCGGGTCGGGGGTCGCGAGCGCAGCCTCGCCGCGTTCGAGCAGGGCGCGAACGCCCCCGCCGAACCAGCGATCCACCCGGGGGCCGAACCAGGACATGGGCGATGGCTGGGAGCGGCGGGGCGGGACGAGGCCCGCCGGGACCTAGCCCGAAGCCGGCGTCGAACGATCGAGGTGGCGCGCGATGATCAACCGCTGGATTTCGCTCGTGCCCTCGCCGATCTCGCAGAGCTTGACGTCTCGCAGAATGCGCTCGGCGGGACAATCGCGGGTGTAGCCGATGCCGCCCAGGATCTGCACCGCCGAGTGTGCCGCGCGCATGCCCACTTCGCTCGCGAAGAGCTTCGCGTAGGAGCCCTCGACCGCGAACTTCAACCCGTGGTCCTTGCGCCACGCGGCTTCGTAGACCAGATTGCGCGCGGCGGCGATCTCCATCGCCATGTCGGCCAACCGGTTGCCGACCGCCTGGTGCTCGATCAGCCGCTTGCCGAACTGCCGCCGCTCCTTCGCGTGAGGCAACGCGACGTCGAGCGCGCCCTGCGCGAGGCCGAGCGCCATCGCGCCGATCGAGATGCGGCCGCCTTCGAGCGTCTTCATGAACTGGGCGAAGCCGCCGCCCTCGGGACCGAGGCGGTTTTCGGCGGGGAGGTGGCAGTCCTGGAACACCAACTCGCGCGTGTCGCTGCCGCGCAGCCCCAACTTGTCTTCGAGTTTGCCGTAGGAGAGCCCCGGCGTGCCCTTCTCGACGACGAACGCGCTGATGCTCTCGGGATCTCTCGAGGACGGATCGGTCCGCGCCGTGAAGACGATCGACTGTGCGTGCGTGCCGTTCGTGCAGTAGATCTTCGTCCCGTTGACGACCCACTCGCCGCCCCGGCGGATGGCCGAGACCTTCGTGGCCTTGGCGTCGGAGCCGGCGCCGGGCTCGGTCAACGCGAAGGCCCCGAGCCCCTCGCCCGAGGCGAGCCGCGGGACCCACTTCCGACGCTGTTCTTCGGTGCCGAACGCGTAGATCGGCGCGGTGCCGAGCGACGTGTGGGCCGCGACGGTGATGCCCGTCGTGCCGCAAACGCGCGACAGCTCCTCGATCACGAGGACGTAGGCCATCGTGTCGAGGCCCGCGCCGCCGTACTCGGCCGGAAACGGGACGCCGAGCAGGCCCAGTTCGGCGAGCTTGGGGATCGTCTCGGAGGGAAACCGCTTCGCCTCGTCGAGCTCCGCCGCGATCGGCGCGACCTCGCGGAGCGCGAACTCGCGGACCATGTCCCGTACCTGGAGGTGCTCCTCGGTCAGGAACGGGCTCGGGATCGCGGAGGTCGGGGTGGAGAGGTCGGGGGTCATCGGGGGATATCGAGCGTGGATGTCAAACCTGCCGAAGCCGCCGCTCCCCGATCTCGCGGCGCAGGTAGTCCACGAGGTCGCGGGTCGGCGTCCCGGGCCCGAACAGCCGGCCGACGCCCAACGCCGAAAGCGCCGCGACGTCCGCCGGGGGAATGATACCGCCCCCGGTGACAAGGACGCGGTCGGCGCCGCGCTCCTTCAACAGCGAAACGACGCGGGGAAAGAGCGTCATGTGGGCCCCCGAGTGGATCGAGAGCCCGATGGCGTCGACGTCTTCCTGGATCGCCGCTTCGACGATCGTCTCGGGAGTCTGCCGCAGGCCCGTGTAGATCACCTCGAAGCCCGCGTCGCGGAGCGCCGCCGCGACGACCTTGGCTCCCCGATCGTGGCCGTCGAGCCCGGCCTTCGCGACGAGCACGCGCAGCGGTCGATCGACGAGGCTCACGGGCGGGGACGTTCCGGCGGGATGGGGATGGGGCGTGGGGAAGGGGGGGACGCGGCGAGGAGGGTACTCGCGGCGTCGGCGGGTGTCCTGCGTCCGGCGGCGACGTCGACGGCGAGGCGGTCGAGGTCGCCGGCATGCGTCGACCAGAACGTGGCCGCTCGACGTCGGTCGACTTCGTCGTGCACGCGCAGGCGCGCGCGGGCCAGGCGACGGGCGGCGAGGCGTTCGACGGCGACGGGCGAGCCACCGCGTCGCGCGTCGATGAACGCGCGCAACGCCTCGACACCATCGCCCGTCGTCGCGACGGTCTTCAAGACCGGGGGCTTCGCGTCGGTGAAGCGCAGTTCGACGGCGATCTCCAATTCGGACGCGAGCCCCTCGGCACCCGCGCGATCGCTTTGGTTGACGACGATCACGTCGGCGCATTCGAGCAACCCGCTCTTCATCGCCTGGACACCGTCGCCGGAACCGGGCGCGACCGCCACGACGACGACGTCGGCCGCCGAGGCGATCGCGACCTCGCTTTGTCCGACGCCGACCGTCTCGATGACGATCGGATCGAAGCCGGCCGCGTCGAGCACGTCGGCCGCGTCGTGGACGGCGCGCGAAAGCCCGCCGAGGGCCCCGCGCGTCGCGAAGGAACGAATGAACACGCCGTCGTCGCCCGAGAGCGCCGACATGCGGATGCGGTCACCGAGCAACGCGCCGCCGGTGAAGGGGCTCGTCGGATCGACGGCCAGGATGCCGACGCGTTTGCCCTCGAGGCGCCACGCCTTGGCGAGTGCGGTCACCAGCGTCGACTTGCCGGCCCCCGGCGGGCCCGTGATGCCGACACGAAGAGCGGCCCCCGCTGCCCCCCCGAGAAGAGAGGATCGTCCGCCGCCGGAGAGTCGCGCGAGGAGGGCCGCACCCTCGTCGGCGTCGTTCTCGACGAGAGTCAACGCGCGAGCGAGCGCGACCGGATCGGCCGATCGGACGCGGGCGTCGAAATCGGACGGCACGGCGCGCCGCCTACGTTCCGAGCAACTGGCGAGCGAGGACGAGACTCTGGCGCCTCGGCTCACGCACCGAGAAGTTGCCTGGCGATGACGAGATTCTGTATCTCGGTTGTGCCCTCGTAGATCTCGGTGATGCGGGCGTCGCGGAAGTAGCGCTCGACGGGGAATTCGCGCGTATAGCCCGCGCCACCGTGGATTTGGACGGCTTCCTTGCCGCAGAAGACCGCGGTCTCGGAGGCCGACAACTTGGCCATCGACGCCTCGAGGGTATGCGGCTTGCCCGCGTCCTTGAGCGTCGCCGCGCGCCACGTCAGCAGCCGCGCCGCGTCGATCCGCGTGGCCATCGCCGAGAGCTTCCATTGGATCGACTCGAAGTCGGCGATCGGGTGGTCGAACTGCTGGCGCTCCTTCGCGTACTTGAGCGACGCGATGAGGCACGCGTCGGCGATGCCGATCGCCTGGCTCGCGATGCCGACGCGGCCGCCATCGAGCAGCCCCAACGCCACGCCGAACCCGCCGTTGACCGCGCCTAGCACGTTCGCCTTCGGCACATGGAGTTGGTCGAAGCGGATCTCGACGGTCGAGGATCCGCGGATGCCCATCTTCTTTTCCTTCTTGCCCGCGCGGAAGCCCTTCCACGCGGTCTCGACCAGGAATGCCGTGATGCCCTTCGACTTCGATTCGTTCGAGGTGCGGGCGAAGACGACGATCAAATCGGCGCGATCGCCGCTCGTGATCCAGAGCTTGGTCCCGTCGAGGACGAAGCCGCCGGCGCCGTCGGAGGTGGCCGAACAACGAAGGCTCGCCGCGTCGCTGCCGGAACCCGCCTCAGAGAGCGCGTACGCACCCATCCATTCGCCGGTCGCGAACTTCGGGAGATA